>CAZMDB010000001.1:0-46619 GCA_964565095.1 uncultured Methanosarcinales archaeon
CACGGAGACCATTATCTGACCGCAAGGCTTATACAGACCCCTCCAGTGTACCTAAATATGGCACCAGACAAAGGGAGGAAAAATAACCGTGGTCAGTCCGGATCCACGTATGAGAGGGTCCGCCTTCCACGTTCGCCCGAGATTCTTGGTATTCTGGAGCAGCGTGTAGGCGGCAGCCGTATGAAGGTACGGTGCATGGATGGGAAGGTACGCTTGTGTCGTATTCCCGGCCGTCTTAAACGGAGATTGTGGGTGCGGGAAGGAGATATCCTGATAATCGAGCCATGGGAGTTCGATGGGGATAGTAAAGGTGACGTACTTCATAAATACAAGCCGAACCAGGTGGGCTTTCTCAAACGCAAGGGTCTGTTGGATAAGCTTGATGACTTTGAAGAGTTCTGAAAGTGTATTATTTGAGTATCATGTGTTCAAGTCGTATAGTAAGTGTAGTCACTCACAAATGGAAATATTTATATAAAACCGCGCCTCTCGTATGTCTACAATGGGAGTAGCAAGTTATATCTTTCTTTTCGTGCTCTTTCTTGCAAACCTATTCTCGTTTCTGGCGGTGCTCAAACAGCTGACTCTGAATGCGGCAATCATCCAGACATTCGTGTTGTTTGCATATCTTCTGATTACGGCTTCGGTCCTCTGGGGCCTTGGGAATCATCGAAGATGGGCTATGAGCGCGGGAGCGACGTTGTTCTTTGTGCAGATTATCAATCTTGCATTGGTAGTGCGGATGTTATCAGTCATTCAGGTAATAACTGTAGCGCTTGTATCCGTCATCGGTTTCCTGTATTGTACGTTCCATGCGCGCCGGAAGCCTCGGCAGCCGATGCGTGTGCAGATCCAGGTGCCTGAGGTCGAAAAGTACGGCGAACGTGGGCAAAAGTCCAAGAAGCCTGCACGCAAGAAGACGAAGAAGAGCGCCAAGAAAACCGCTTCGAAGAAGTCACGGAAGACTTCGAAAAAGAAGAAGTCCAAAAAGGCGTCCAAGAAGAGCACGAGTAAGCGATCACGGAAAAAATCCAAGAAGTGATACGCTCATTTTTTCTTCTTATGTTCTATCCAGAGTAGTAGGATCAACCATATCCCTCCCACTGTGATGGCCATGTCTGCCATATTGAAGGTAGGGATGAAAGGAGTGGCAAGGAAATCGATCACCTGCCCCTGGAAGAGTAGCCGGTCGGAGATGTTACCGATCGCCCCTCCCACGATGAACGCAAGGGCGATGGTGGCTGTGCCAGATGCTCTGTAGACTACGTACCATAAGAGGACGATGGTGATGATGCTGGCTAAAAGGAGATTGAATGCAGGGGTGGATTGTGCAAGCCCGAACGCGACTCCAGGATTGAAGCCTTTGCGTACTTGCAGAAGAGTGGGAATCGTCCAGTTGTCTGGAATTGGGCGTGTCATGACGAGATTCTTGGTCAGTCTGTCCAGTATGAATGAGAATGAGAAGACAAGCAGGAAGATGCTGTAGCGGATCAGTTTTGCTGGTGGGTTATTTACCATTTTCCCTTATTGTACGAAAGTCGCTCTAGGGCTTCTACCTTGGTCGTGAGGTGGTCGATGCTTGCTTTGAGAGTCTCTATCTTTGAAAGGATCAGGTCGATATCCCGGGAATTGTTGGGAGTGTTCTCAGTAGCAGGTTGCATCTGTTGTGCTCCTTGCTGTGGTATGTTTTGTTGCATGGGTTGGAATGCGAGAGGATCGTTATGAGGTTGCATCTGTTGCTGATATGGTTGCGGCTGCTCTTGGAACTGCATCTGTGTTTGGGGCATACCAGCTGTGTCAGGTTGTCCCATCGGGTTTCCCAGGGGGTTCTGCTGGGGCATTCCGCTCTGGTCAGTCCCAAAATCATTAGCGGATTGCTGCGGTAATCCCAGGTCGGGGTGGTCTGACAGGCTGTTGAGATTGAAGTCAAGATCATCCGCATCTTTCTTCCAGAATTTGAGTTTATCGAACATAGGGCACCTCTTTTATGTCTTATTTTCCTGTTGTGAGTTTAAAAAATTATTGCCTGCGTCCCATGAGAGACCGTAAGGATTCATTCATCTATACAATAGTATACGAATTTGTGTTATTGCACTATATAAAAGTTTATAAAACGATTTCGGCAGGAATTGCTGTATTGGTGCGTGATGTGCCGGAATTATTCGGTTTTTCCGAAACATTTAAATAGCACCAATCAGAAAGATATAGCATTATACAATTTTGTATATTGCTAAAGCAATGAGGTGAAAGCAACAATGTTTAAGTCGAAGAAAGCTGAAGCGGGTATCGGAACCCTGATCCTGTTTATAGCTATGATTCTGGTTGCGGCTGTGGCGGCTGGTGTTCTTATCCAGACATCAAGCAGTTTGCAATCCAAGGCACTTGCGACTGGTTCTAAAGCCAAGACGCAGGTATCGACATCGGCAAGTTTTGTCAGTTTGTATGGAGAGGACAGCGATTCTGATAGTATGATAGAGTATCTGTTCGCAGAAGTGAAGCTGTCTCCTGGGTCTGACCCTATCAAGCTCAACGATTCGTTGATGGAGTTCATCCTGAATAACGATTCCGCAGATCTTGATTATAATGGAGAAGTGAGGTCTTGTAACACGACTGTGGCAGATACTGCAGGTACGAGCAAGTACAGTATCGAGATGTTGATCAACGGTTCTGGTCACAGGCAGCATTATCTGCAGACAGGAGATGTCATCAAGGTTTGCTTCAAGACCAAGCGTGAAATCGAAGAAGATGAAGATATGAAGCTGACTTTTGTTCCAAAGACAGGAAGTATCTCCATGGTCCATACATCGACGCCTGATGTCATAACAACAAAGAAAGTCTATCTGTATCCATGAGGTGATTGTGATGAATAAAAAAGCAGAAGCAGGAATCGGTACATTGATTCTGTTCATCGCAATGATCCTGGTGGCAGCTATCGCAGCAGGTGTTCTGATCCAGACGTCGAGCAGCTTGCAGTCGAAGGCGCTGTATACAGGTAGTCGGGCAAAGACTGAGGTTTCCTCTCAGGCGGCTGTGATCTATATGTGGGGAGAAGACGCTACTGTCGATAGCCGAAAGATCAACACCACGCATGTGAAAGTCAAGTTGACGGCAGGTTCGGATCCGATCAAGTTGGGGGATTCGATGTTGCAGGTGGATACGCAGAACAGCAGATCCAACCTTGTCTACAACGACTCAATGGATTGCGGAGTCGACTCTGAGATCTGGGTAAATAAAGATAACTACTACGGTGCAACCGAATTGGTCGCCAGTGGTGATGATGCGGATTACCTAGAACGAGGAGACGTCATGCAGTTGTGTTTCGCATTGCCTGAGTCTATCGGTGAGGGAGAGATGCTGAAAGTCTCATTCATCCCGAAGGTTGGTCACACGACGTATGTAGATACCAAGACGCCAGACGTCATGCTTGAGAAGAGGATACAGCTGTATCCATGAGCAGAACTATTTTTTTCTTTTCTTTTTTCCTCATTGTTTTGAGGCGCGGACTGTAGGGGTCTGCAGTAGTACGAATTCATCATGATCATGCCGGTGTAGGGCCGGTTCAAGTTTCACGAAGGGGTAGACATGAAAGGTAGAAAGGCAGAGGCAGGGATAGGGACATTGATTCTCTTTATTGCAATGATTCTTGTTGCAGCGATTGCAGCAGGGGTATTGATCCAGACATCAAGTAGTTTGCAGTCAAAGGCACTGTACACAGGTAGCAGGGCAAAGACTGAGGTTTCCTCTCAGGTGGCAGTAATCTATTTGTGGGGCGAAGACGCTACAATATCAGCGCGGACCGTTAATACCACGCACATGAAGGTGAAACTGACTGCGGGTTCTGACTCAGTGAAGCTGGGTGACTCGATGGTGCAGGTGGATACGCAGAACAGCAGGTCGAATCTGGTCTATAACAGTACCTCGGGATTCTGTGATGATAACTCTATGATCTGGGCGCACAAGAATGCGATGTATGGCGCAAAATCTCTTGTCGAGAGCGGAGAAGATTCTGATTACCTTGAACGAGGCGATGTTATGCAGCTGTGCTTTGCGCTTCCGGAGTCGATTGGCGAGGGAGAGATGCTGAAGGTCTCATTCATCCCGAAAGTCGGTCATACCACTTACGTGGATACCAAGACGCCTGATGTCATGCTGACCAAGCGGATCCAGCTGTATCCATGATTCCTGAGGTTTGGGAGTATGGATAGACGGGCTGAAGCAGGAATAGGGACTCTCATCCTGTTTGTAGCGATGATTCTTGTGGCAGCTATTGCCGCAGGTGTTCTGATCCAGACATCAAATAGTCTGCAGTCCAAGGCTTTGTATACCGGGAGTCGCGCAAAATCGTCGGTTTCGACTCAGGCAGCGTTCATTTCTGTCTGGGGTGAGGACGCGTCTGCAGCTGTTGGAGGTCAGCGGGGCATCAACCGTACCTATATCAAGATGAAGCTTTCTCCTGGTTCGGATGCTATCAGGCTTAACGATTCGATGATCAATATCGATACTGATATGCAGAAAGCTACTTTGATTTTCGATAGCTCATTAGACTGTTCCAATACAAGCGGTCTTTATTCTTCAATAAATGTCTCCTTTGGAGCTGAAGAATTGGTCACCTCCGGTTCTGATGAGAATTATCTGGAACGTGGAGATATTATGAAGCTTTGTTTTGCTTTGCCATCATCGATCGGCGAGGGCGAGATGCTGTCGATTTCCTTTGTTCCCAAGGTAGGTCATGCTACCAGAGTATCTACGTATACGCCCAATGCGATGCTGGACAAGCGGGTCCTGCTCTATCCGTGAATAGGTGTATGTTTTTTAAATCAAGAATCATTTCTGGAAGATATGGCTCAATTCCGACTGGAGAGCCCTTTCGAGCCTCAAGGAGATCAGCCTGAGGCTATCAGGAAGCTAGCTGCTGCTTTCCGTTCAGGTACACAACGTCAGACTCTGCTTGGAGTTACAGGTAGTGGGAAGACTTTTACGATGGCTCATGTGATCAGGGAACTTGGCCGTCCGACCCTGATATTGTCCCATAACAAGACTTTGGCTGCTCAGCTGTATAATGAGATGCAGATGCTGTTTCCGGACAATGCAGTCGAATACTTTGTTTCGTATTATGATTATTATCAGCCAGAATCGTATATTCCTGCAACGGATACGTATATCGAGAAGGAAACGCAGATCAACGAACGGATCGAGAGACTGCGTCTCAGCGCCATGCACAGTCTGGTGACACGCAAGGACGTGATCATTGTCAGTTCAGTCTCCTGCATCTATTCTGCAGGCGATCCAGCTGATTTTCGTAGCATGATCGTGCCGATCCGCAAGGGCGAAGAGATGGGTCGCCAGACGCTGCTGCGACATATGGTGAATCTGCAATATGAGCGTAACGATGTGGAGCTCAAGCAGGGACGATTCCGCGCGCGGGGAGACATTGTTGATATTATTCCGGGATATGGGGAGAATATTATACGCGTGGTGTTCTTCGGGGACGAGATAGAAGAGATTACCGAGCGTGATCCGATCACTCTGGAAAAATTGCATGCGTATGACGACTATGTCCTTTATCCTGCACGACAGTTCGTCTTCGAGGAAGGAAAGATCGAGCACGCGCTGGTGTCCATACGAGAGGAGCTCGAATCAGTGTTGCCAGCCATGGATATGCTGGAGGCACATCGGCTCAAGCAACGTACACGCTATGATGTGGAGATGATCAAGGAGCTAGGATTCTGCACAGGCATAGAGAATTATTCACGGCATTTCGATGGGCGTAAGCCCGGGCAGGCTCCGTATTCACTGATAGATTATTTCGATGATGATTTCCTTATGATCATCGATGAGAGCCATGTGACGATCCCTCAGGTGCATGGCATGTACAAAGGAGACAGATCGCGGAAAAAGAATCTGATTGAGAACGGGTTTCGTCTCCCCTCAGCTTTTGACAACCGCCCCCTGAAATTCGAGGAATTCGACGCTAAGCTCGACAAGGTCCTGTATGTGTCAGCTACGCCAGCGGAGTACGAGACCACTGTCAGTGGTCAGATCGTGGAACAGATCATCCGGCCGACCGGTCTTCTTGATCCGATTATTGATGTACGACCGCAGGAGGGCCAGATAGAGAATCTTCTGGATGAGATCAACAGTGTGGTAAAAAAGAAGCAGAAAGTGTTGGTCACGACACTGACCAAGCGGATGGCAGAACATCTGACTGATTATTTGGCTGAGAAAGGTGTACGTACGCGGTATCTCCATTCTGATATAGATACGTTGGATCGCACAGAGATCATCCGTCAGCTACGTGCTGATGAGTTTGATGTTCTGGTCGGCATCAATCTGTTACGTGAGGGCCTGGATATCCCTGAGGTGGCGTTGGTGGCAATACTTGATGCCGATAAAGAAGGGTTCCTGCGCAATACCAGATCCTTGGTGCAGACAATCGGCCGCGCTGCGCGGAATGCAGAAGGCCGTGTCGTTATGTATGCCGACAAGATGACCGATTCTATGAAAGCGGCGCTAGAAGAGACATCGCGGCGTCGTGAGAGGCAGATGGCGTTCAATGAAGAGCATGGTATCACGCCTAAGACGATTATCAAACCGGTCAAAAAAGAAGGTCATGAGGTCAGGGATGTCAAGCATATCCCCAAGTCGGATCTGCCCGGCATAGTCATGCGCATAGAGGAAGAGATGCGGGATGCTGCAGCGGAACTGGATTTTGAGCGAGCCATAATGCTGCGTGATAGACTGAAGAAAGTGCAGGATCAGCTGGATGCCAAGGAAGGATCAGGCATTGTGTATGACTAAGGCATCCATTGGAGAGCGGTTCTGTTCTTGAGATGAAGAGGAAGGATATTACGGTCTATTATTACCAATTCTTCTATGATTTTTCGGATGTTTTTTTGTATCCTATCGGTATCATATAGTTGTATCCAGAGATCCAGACTATTGAGTCGTTCAATTATTCTGGTTATATTTATGATGAGATTTGTCTGAGTAGTTGATCGGATGAGAGGCACTTTATCTTGTTTCCCAGTACTCTTTCGAGATTGATGTATAATTCTTGGAGCGGTCTTTTTAGTGAAGGGAATATTGTTTGCAAATACTTTTTGAATTGCATTTTTTTGGGGAAAAGAGGGTGATCAGAATGATTGAAAGGAACAGTGTCAACAATGAAACAAAAATGGGAAGAGTAAACTCTATGATGGAGGATATGAATTTTTCCTTAAACAGTTTTTTAGGATGTTGCGTGCATTGATAAATATAAGAATCTGTGTGGTCCACTTAGAATTTCCCATTTTCCATCATCCACACGGCCCGACATGCTGTACGCATCCGCTACAGGTTGTTCTGCTCGTCGGACACTGTATGCGCAGCATACCCTCCTTGCAGGTAAGAGGTTGTATAGGATTATCGTGTGATTACAACCACCAGTGGGCGGTGTGGATGATGTTGCGGGTTTTCTGGATGTGTTCTAGAAGTCATTCTACATGCTGTCGATTGCTTTGGGATGGTGCTGGTTTCTGTCCTAAGACACCAAAATGTTGCATTTAAATGAATTAGTTCGCAGTCCATGTCTGTTAAATATTTTCTGTATTTGTCGTTGAGAAACGCAATAACCTTTTTCTCTCAAAATTGTCTAAGTTTTTCCACTACCATACTTGAATTCTTTCTAGAAATTAACCATCAACTCATCAAATTGTGGATTACTTTCTGTTGCGGGAGCAGCGCTTGACGCACACAGTATCGCCTTTTTTCTAATTGAATAGGCCATTCAGCCTAGAAATCAGTATACATATACCTTACATTTGTAACATAATTACGTCTTAGCACAATGGTGTTAGTTTCCACAAGATATTAATATGGGGAGCATGAGGAGTAGGAATATGCGATTGCAAATCATTTTTATTCTCACTGTCTGCGTATTGCTGACAGCATGTGCAGAGAGTGGTTCCAAGGATGTAGTGGAAACTGGCGAGGAGTTTCGGGAAAACTGGTACCGTC
Source organism: uncultured Methanosarcinales archaeon (assembly GCA_964565095.1). Taxonomy (GTDB): domain Archaea; phylum Nanobdellota; class Nanobdellia; order Woesearchaeales; family DATGWN01; genus CAZMDB01. The sequence continues at coordinate 7,996 of CAZMDB010000001.1, forward strand.
TGAGTGAGGATCTGGTGCATCATCAGCTCATCAATGATAGTGATTTTACTGTTGCTGCGAAAGGTGGCGATGATAATCTGAGTTTTTATTACATCCCAAGCCATGACGATCCACGCCCCTATTTCCTGTATTATGCAGTAGGAGAAGAAGGGCAGACGGTGCAGATTGAACGTGCCTGGAAGAATATCTCTCGCCAAAAACCCGCCTATGTATTACTTGCCCCTTACTCGAAGGAGCATCGCTACGCTATCGACATGGCCATCAAGGATAAGGACAACAATGTGGCATATGCAGGAGAGATGTACTATAACTGGGACGCGCTTCCTGTTGAGTGATTGAAAAGGGATAGGATAGATGTCCCTGTCACATTCTGTATCTCCAATCCCGGAGCACCATTGACTTCCATGGTAACTGATCGTCTTGGGTATCTGATTTCAGAAAGGCATCCTCATCTCTTCTAAGTTCAATGACCGTACGTCCACACTTTTACTACGTATTACCGCATTCAGCATAGTACTCTCCATTGGGATATCACGCCAGGGTAGCTATCAAAAAATATTGCACCAAACTGGAAAAAAGGCATTCTCAGTGGACACTAACGGGGATTAGATTTAAAAATCCAGGACAAATCAGTGCTTACATGCATGATTCGATTGTCATCAAGGGAGCCCGGGAGCATAATCTGAAGAACATAGATTTGATCCTTCCGAAAAATAAGCTGATAACTATTACCGGACTTTCAGGCAGTGGAAAGTCTACATTGGCATTCGACACGATCTACGCTGAGGGACAGCGACGCTACGTCGAGTCATTGTCAGCATACGCGAGACAGTTCCTGGGGCTCATGAACAAGCCGGATGTGGATTCCATCGAAGGGCTCAGCCCCGCGATATCCATAGAACAGAAGACCACCAGCAGGAATCCCCGCTCGACGGTGGGGACTGTTACAGAGATATATGATTATCTCAGGTTGCTTTTTGCACGGGTGGGGACACCCCATTGTCCGATCTGTGGAAAAGAGATCGTCCCGCAGTCGGCAGAGCAGATCACGAACAGGATCATGGAGCATGATGCCGCACGGGTTATGATTTTTGCACCTGTGGTCCGCGGCAGGAAAGGTACCTACGAGCAGCTCTTCAAGGATCTGCAACAGCAGGGATATACACGAGCTGAAGTTGATGGATCCTTGTATCGTCTTGATGATGTTCCGGATCTGGAACGTTATGTGAAACATGATATCAACGTACTCATTGATCGCGTCTCACTGAAAGGGAAGAAGAATGAGTTGCGGACCCGTCTCAATGAAGCCATAGAGGCAGGACTTGATATGGCCGACGGCCTTCTGCTTGCCCAGTATGATGAAAGTGATGAGAAGCAGGTGTTTTCACGTACCAACAGCTGTCCCGATCATAACATCGCCTTCGAAGAGCTGCAGCCACGGATGTTCTCCTTCAACAGTCCTTTCGGCGCCTGCCCTGATTGCCATGGCCTGGGATTCAAGCAAGCTTTCGACCCGGATCTGCTGATCCCGGATCCTTCCCGTTCCCTTATGGAAGGGGCAGTGGATGTCTGGAAGGGTCGGTTGGATACCTGGCGCGTCCGATACATGGTGCGATTTGCACAGAAGCACGGCATAGATCCGTATACACCGTGGGAGGAATTGGAAGAGCATGAGCGACGTCTGCTTCTGTACGGGGAAGACACAGGAGATAAGACCTTCGATGGGATTATCCCGACTCTCGACAGATTATACAAGCAGACCGATTCAGACAGGATGCGATCCTACTATGAGCGTTACGTCACTCCTCACTCTTGTGAAACATGTGCGGGAAACCGGCTGAAGCCGGAAAGCCTTTCTGTCTTGATAGATGGCAAGAACATCATCCAAGTGACTGATCTGTCTATCAGGGATTGCGCCATGTTCTTCCAGCGTCTGGCATTGACACAGCAACAGAAAGAGATTGCGCACATGGTCCTCAAGGAGATCCGGGACCGTCTTTCTTTCCTTGTGAATGTGGGGTTAGGGTACCTGACACTGAGTAGGAGCGCAGGCACATTATCAGGAGGAGAAGCGCAGCGTATACGGTTGGCGACACAGATCGGCTCAAACCTGACCGGTGTCATATATGTCCTTGACGAACCCAGCATAGGCCTGCATCAGCGGGATAATCATCGGCTGATATCCACTTTGAAGCATCTGAGAGATCTGGGCAACACTCTCATAGTGGTGGAACATGATGAAGAGACGATGCTTGAGTCTGATGTGTTGCTGGATATGGGTCCGGGTGCAGGTATCCATGGAGGTCATATTGTCGCTCAACAGGAACCGCGCGCGATGATGAAAAACAAAGGTTCTATCACAGGCCAGTATCTTGCGGGCAAGAAGACGATTGCTATGCCGACTGCACGGCGGGATCCCAAGGGGTGGATCACTGTGAAAGGTGCGGAGGAGAATAATCTCAAGAAGGTGGATGTCGCATTCCCTCTCGGCGTCCTGTGCCTGGTGACAGGAGTGTCCGGAAGCGGGAAATCGACATTAGTGAATCAGACTTTGGTGACTGCATTGCACAATCACTTCTACCGGACGCATCAGAAGGTGGGCAAGCACAGTGAGATAGCAGGGAAAGATGAAGTGGATAAGATCATTGTCATCGATCAGTCTCCTATCGGGAGGACCCCTCGCTCCAATCCTGCAACCTATACCAAGGTGTTTACCGATATCAGAGAATTGTTCGCCAATACGAAGGAGGCCAAGATACGTGGGTATGCTCCAGGACGTTTTTCTTTCAATGTCAAGGGTGGTCGGTGTGAGACCTGTCAGGGGGACGGAGTGATAAAGATAGAGATGAATTTCCTGCCAGATGTGTATGTGACGTGCGAAGAATGTAAGGGGAAGAGGTATAATGCGGAGACGTTGCAGATCACCTATAAAGAGAAGACCATAGCGGATGTGCTCGATATGACTGTGGAGGAGGCGTATGGCTTTTTCGCGTCAGTGCCTCGTATCGAGCGTCGGTTACGGATGCTCAATGATGTGGGGCTCGGATACATCAAGTTGGGCCAATCAGCCACTACTTTGTCAGGGGGAGAGGCTCAGCGGGTGAAGTTGACCAGCGAATTGGCCAAAAGAGGTACTGGTAATACCCTCTATGTGTTGGATGAGCCGACGACCGGACTGCATTTTGACGATGTAAGCAAGTTGCTTGATGTCCTGCAGCGTCTGGTCAAGCGCGGCAATACAGTGGTTGTGATAGAGCACAATCTGGACGTGGTCAAATCTGCTGATTACATCATCGATCTTGGACCTGAGGGCGGAGACGAAGGTGGCAAGGTGATAGCTACAGGTACTCCCGAAGAAATTGTCAAGGTGAAAGAGAGTCATACCGGACAGTACTTGAAGCCTGTGATCGGAAAGGCACGGGGAAGCAAGAAGACAAAATGACCCAAGAGAGGCTGGACAAAAAGCTTGCGGAATTGCCGAACCAGCCCGGGTGCTATCAATTCATTTCTGCTCAGACAGAGGTCTTGTATATAGGAAAGGCCAAGGATCTTCGCAAGCGGGTCATGCAGTATTTCCAGAAAAACCATCATGATGCCAAAACAGGGGAGATGGTGGGGCAGATTACTGATCTGCGTATCATCATCACTGATACTGAAGCAGAGGCTCTGATCCTGGAGGCCGAGCTTATCAGGAAACATCGTCCACGATACAATCTGATGCTGAAGGATAATCGGCGATATGCGTACATAGAGATAACAGATGAGGCATGGCCTCGTCTACGCACCGCGCGCAAGCGAGAGGGCAAAGGGACATTCTACGGACCTTATGTGGATGGTGCGATGCGCGCTCATGTGATACGTACCCTCACGCGCTCATTCCAGATACGGTCATGCCGGCGCCTTCCAAAGAAAGTCTGTCTCTACTATCATATCGGATGGTGCACCGGACCCTGCGAGGGGAAGGTACATCCGGATGACTATGCGGATCGGATCGATCAGGTCAGACAGCATCTGGAGGGACGTTCGGATGAGTTGATCCAGCGCCTGGAGTGCGGGATGCAGGAAGCTGCAGAAAACATGCAGTACGAAGTAGCAAAGACCAAACGCGATCAGATGTTTGCGGTAATGAAGCTGAATGAGCGCCAGAAGATCGATCAGGATGTGCGGTTCAACCAGGATGTGATCGCGTATGCACGTAGCAGCGATCGCATGGTGATCACAGTGTTCACTATCAAGCGTGGGACAATCCTTGCCAAGGATGATTTCTCTTTCTATTCGGATACCTATCTGTTGGAGGATACAGAGACGGTCCTTTCGCAGTTTTTGCAACAGTATTACTCTGAGAATGGCATGCCAGCTGAGATCATAGTGGAAGCACTTGATGCAGGAGATGCAGCATCCTTGCAGGAAAATTTTTCAGAGCGTGCAGGACACAAAGTGCGTGTGGTGGTGCCACAGCGTGGCAATAAGCGGCACCTGGTGGGCATGGCAAAAAAGAACGCTCAACACGCCGTGCTGGGCCGTGATCAGGTATTGGTGGAACTGCAATCGACGTTACGTCTTCCGGAGTTGCCTGGAGTGATCGAATGTTTTGACATCTCTACCCTTCAGGGCGAGCACACAGTCGCAAGCATGGTACAGTTCCGTGATGGGAAACCGGACAAATCAAACTATCGGCGGTTCCGTATCCGTACTGTGCGCGGGCAGGATGACTTTGCCGCCATGCGCGAAGTGGTTCTTCGCAGATATCGCAGGTTGGTGCAAGAATCCCGCATGCTGCCGAATCTTGTGATGATCGATGGTGGGAAGGGACAGCTTCAGAGCGCGTTATCCGCCTTATCTGAAGTGGGGGTACATATTCCTATGATATCTATAGCAAAGCGGGAAGAGGAGATCTATGTGCCGGGACGGCCATCACCGCTGAAGATTTCCAAGAAGAAGGAATCATTGAAGCTGTTGCAACGGGTACGCAATGAAGCTCATCGTTTCGCGATTAATTACCATAAGTTACTGCGGGATAAGAAGCGTTTGGATGATCTATAGTTTCTTGACATAGCATACCAGATAGATGGGAGTATCCCCAAAAGCGCATTCCCACAGAGAAGTCTGTATTTTGGAATGGATGCTGTAGCCGTTCTTTTTCCAGAAGGAGGCATTCGATTGTTCCGGATGCAGATAACTGTCGGCATGGAGCATCTTACAGCCATGGTCACGTGCCTGCGTCTCGAAAGCATGAAGAAGCTGTGCACCATGTCCTTTTCCACGGGCTTCTGGCAGAAGGTTGATATGGAAATGACCTGCATCATGTGGGGTCTTGAACTGAAGCTCTTGAGATATGCCTGTTGCAGCTTTGAGCAGTGATCTGATCTGCCCGATCCAGAATCTCCGATCCTTATTCGTCTGTGCTAGGGATAGGAAGAGGTTTTGCAAGGTGGTTTGGATGAAGGCGTCTTTGTGGTGCTTCTCATCAATACATCCCATGCAATATCCGACCACTTCTGTGCCTGATGCCAATATGAGTATGTGCTCAGGATGGTTGAAATATGGATAGAGGAATCGTTTCCAAAGTGTGTTGTCCGATAATAGAGGATCCATTGATCCTCCTATCAGTCCCGTCTTGAAATGGATGTTCTCTATCTGTAGGCGGTCAGAAGGCTTGTAGGTGCGGATATGGAAGTTCATTGTTTTTTCTCATATCGATCATTGTCGCGTCCATAGCATTTGTCCATCGTCTTTTTCCAAGCCGCATCCAGATCGATATCAAGGCTGTTTGCAAGGCAGACCAGAGTGAAGAATATGTCGCTTATCTCGTCCTGGACTTCACCGAGCTCTTCTGTAGATTTTTTCTTCTTGGGACCGAAACGATGGTTGATCTCACGCGCCAGTTCGCCTGTCTCTTCAGTCAGGCGGAGCATGATATCAGCAGGCTTCCAATAAGGAATGGTGAACTGAGAGGTCCATTGATCGACGTCTTTCTGCATCTGTTGGAGTGTCATAATCTTTGTGGCGGGTGGATAGTATTTATAGCTTATGCAGTTGGTAACTCATGCAGTGGCATAAAAGGGAGTCTCCTGGCCGCAGACGGGTTCTAGTCTCGTCGGTTCTAGTCTCGTCTAAACATTTATATATCAATTTTTGGAGGAAAGCAGTATGAAGGGAAAAAGGGGTCAGGTAGTTCTTTTCATCATTTTCGGGCTCGTACTGATCATGCTCGTCTCCTTGGGATTTGTCTATCGTACCGTTACACAAGCAGATACTCTCGGGACAGAGGCACGTGAGGCGATTGAACAATCCATTCCGCTCTATCCTCCTCAAAAATACGTGGAGTATTGTCTGAACTATCATCTTCCTCCTCTCGCGCGTGCTATGGCGCATCACGGTGGGACGCTGTTCCCTCAGGATTATGAGTCATTCGATCGTGATGTCCGTATGTGGTACACTCTTGAGAGCGGCAATGCTTTAGTTGGCAGGGAGTCGGTAGCTGATGAGCTTGCTGAGTCTTTACGCTCACGCATGGAAGGATGCCTGGATATGGGCGTGTACACGCAGCAGGGATTCGAAGTTTCAGCTGGGCAACTGAGCATACTGAATCTGACCGTGGCTGAAGACAGGGTGCATGTCCTGATCGATTTCCCCATCACTATCACTACCGAAGATGAGGTTTTCTCGAAGGACAGTTTCGCGGCAGAGGTCGACGTACCTCTGGGCAAGGCACTCAGAATCGCACATTCTCTTGTGAACACGCATGTGAGTGATGGGGATGTGGATGTTGTGCGCTACATGGTCGGTCATCCTGAGCTAAGGCTCATGCGCGAGAAACCATACCCCTTCATCGTGTATACATTGAATATCTCTCACAAAGATGATCCGTTCGCACTCCGTTTCGCTATGGAGACCGAAGACCCTTTTACGTCTCCGATGCCCGTGCCGTCCGGTTGCTGCCAGCTGGGAGCAGACTGTTTCCTCTCATCCCGCAAAGAATCATGCCTTGCCGAAGGTGGCTTTTTCAATGCAGATTTCTGTTCGTGCCCTGTAGTGGATTATGGCGCAGCCGAAGATACCTACATGCGGCTGAGCAATCTGGAGCAGGTGCAGTGTGAGGATGGTCCATGCCAGAACTGCGGAACAGCGCGCCATGGGGAATCCTGGTGCGGTTCAGTGGACGGCGTCGGAGGACGTCATTTCAGACAATTCTGTATCGATGGCGTGGAGCATGTGGAAGAATGCAAGGATTATCGTCAGGAAGTTTGTGCAGAGACAGATGTCCTTGGGCTTCGCAGAGCACAGTGCCGTCCGAATCGTCATTCTGATTGTGTAGAATGTACAAGCGAATCCTGCTGCACGGATAGCCTACGCCGTGATTGCAAATGGATCTCAGAAGATGTGGGATGTCGTCCTCTGGTTTCACCGGGATTGCGGTTCTGGGAAGATGCGAGTGAGGCATATTGCAGTGGAGCCACAACAATCTGCGATGATTGTGAGATTGACAGTCTTTCTCTGCTGGAAAGTTGTGTATCTGCAGGCGATTGTGGCAATCAGTTGAATGCATATGGTGAGGCTAGTACCGCCGGTATGCTGGGGATGCATGCATATTCGCAGGCGGACTATCTGGCTATGCTCGAGGCAACTGATCATTCTGAAGGTTTGAAATACTTTCCTTATGAGATGTTTCACAATCTCAGTCATAGTAGTCAATTGACAGGTCAAGTACGTGGTGGGCAGCTCAGTCGCGTCATCCACAGTGCTCTTGAAGTTATCGATCAGCTTTCTTTTGTGAGTCTTGCAGATTATCTGGATCCGTCCAAAGCTATTGATATGCAATCCCTTGTTTTCTCTTATTGTCGCGCCTGGCATCCTCCGGAAGCGGATGCCTGCGGTTACTGCATGCAGATGCCAGTATCATGTTCGGAATATATGTGCCGGAGTCTCGGTGACGAGTGCCGTTTTGCACGTATTGATGGACGTCCGTTCTGTTATGCAATGGAGCATAATGATAACACACAGCCACAGGTACTAGGAGTATACCATCAGAGCAGTCTGGATCCGCAGGGACTTCTGCAGCAGGATGAGTTGGGCGGACTGGAAGGGTATAGGTATAAGGAAGCTATTGATCCACAACATCCCATCGAAGCGTACATCAAGACCTCTGAGCCGACCCAGTGCAAGGTGAGTTATCTCCCAGGCAAATCGTATGATGAGCTATCAGGCACTCAGCTATCCTCCCATCGTTTTGTCGGGAATCATTCCTTGAAACTCAGATTCATAAATAATATGGAAGTGCTTGATCGGTTCCTTGCCAAGTTCAATTCCTCTTCATATCTGGAACTGGCTGATCAATTGACAGAACTGAAGAATACCCTTGAAATCCTTTCGCGCAGGCATCCGCGTATCGAGCGATTCCGCTCCGGATATTATTCTCTCATCGCTCCATTGGTGGAGCATTATATGGCGCATGAACACAGGCAGATGACTGAGCTGCTATTGCAGGAGGCAGAGAAAGGCGAGTACTATCTCTTCTTCGCATGCGTGGACGCTGCAGGCAACCAGAATGCCCCGACTTTTCTGCATTTCCGGTTCAGGGACCCATGTAATGATACCGAGGCTCCGGATTTTTCTGCGATGCGCACCGGCACCCGGGGCATATCTGTTGTAGGGGATGAATATCTCACCTGCCGATATGATGTTGTGAATCTCTCATACACTGACATGTCGTTTCCTATGGACTGTCCTGATTCGATGTATGCCATAGATCCTCACGATGATATGTATCACTGCTCAGCCCATCTGCACAGAAATATCAGCAATGCGACAAAAGTGTATGTTGCTTGTGCTGATCATCCTGAATGGGATGTAGGAGATGAGGCCTACCAGTTGAGTCTTGATGTCGATCGTTCTGAGCAGGCTCGTGGTTTCGTCTCCCGGGTCATCAACAAGAGCATATCTGTTTTGCATGTGAATGTGAGCGACGAGTTTCCTACGCAGCTTAGCCTCAGATTCCCTGCGGCCTATAGCTGCATGATGGATGGAGTGGCACTGAGCTGTTCTCTGCAGGAATGTCGTGCAGAACTGCATGAGCCAGGAGTGCATCAGGTCTATTGTGTCCCCCGTCCAGAGAATGAAGCGATCTGCAGGAGGGAGCGCAATATTGCCGAACCGAAGGTTCTCGATCTTGATGTAGCCCAGACAGCTGCCGGCAGGATGCAGATGGGTGCGTACTACCGTACTTCAGAAAACGCTGTCGTGGCATGGGTCTCTTCAGAGCATGCAGCCTGTCAGTTCGACTGGCGGGGAACTGTGTCTACGATGGAACCTATCAATCAGACACATCATCAGGGTATTGTCGAAGGGTTTGAAGCAGGTGTCGCGGAGCTGACGGTGACATGCAAATCTCAGGATCAGATGGTGAACAGGAGTATTATCGCGGTCAGGTAAGCTGGGGACTTGCCAAAGCGTGACAGTGAAGCGTTCATACCCTGTCCTTTTGTGTTATATATTCCACTACCACGGATGCATCAGGTAACTGGAATAAGAATGTCGCCGGACTCAGTCGGGTGGGATAATCTTTAACACCTAAAGCACCCTGGAAAACAGGGATTCTTGCAATTGCGTAATCCCCTCTTCCTCCCGGTGCATTTTTCTGGAATACATATGTGTAGGCGTCCACTAGATGAAGAACTGGTCTTTGTGTTGCCGGTCTTTCTGTTGCCTCTGTGGTGTTAATGGAATTGACTTCTACGGTGCGGTAGCCGCAACCATCGGTTTTATCTATGATGCCTCTATGCAGAAGAAGGTCCTGCTGGTGTTGTGTGAGGTGGTGAAAAGGGTAGGTCCCGTATCTTTGTCTGAGCGTGCTGAGGTCGGTCATACCCGGAAGAGGAGCAGTGTATTTAAAAATATTTCCATTTTTATTACCAAATAGTGTCTACAATTTTGTGTCGACGGTTTCCGATGCAATTATTGCTACTGCTTTTCTCATCTTAGGAACTGATTGTTGTTGGAGCAGAACAGTTGCTCATTTTGGGAAGTGATTATATGTGTAATCCTGTCAAGGCTCTCGAGTTTCATAGTGAGCAAAAATTTTATAAAAAGTTTAAAGGCTATGTTTCAATATACCGACATAGACCCATAGAAAGGTTTATATATATTATACAATATACTGCAAGTTGGGGGAACATAAAGTGAATGAGAAGATTTTCAATGTATTTTTCAGGGAGAAACCGGCGATGCTTCTGGTGACGCTCAAGAACGCCAAGAATGAAGTGTATGCTTCCACAGTGGCAAAGAAAATCGATTGTACGTATTCGCATGTGGTCAAGATCCTCCAGGAGATGGAGAAGGCGAAACTGATCAACTTCAATAAACAGGGGCGCCTCAAATATCTGAGTCTTACCAAGAAAGGCATGGACGTTGCGGAATGCATAGAGAAAATCCGTAGTGTTCTTTGAGCTTTTTTTTGCGGGAGCGGTTTCCTATGGGAAGGAATAACAGGATCATACCTATGCATCCTTTGGCACGCCTTCTGAAAGAATATGGTGCTAAGCGGGTGAGTCCCGGAGCTGCGGAAGAGTTGAGCAATTATCTTGAAATGTATGGTCGTCGTGTGTCTGCGCAGGCGGTCTCGATTGCAGAACATTCAGGTCGCGCAACGGTTCTGGACAAGGATGTGCAGATGGTATTGCGGATGAAGAAATGATCCTGCGATCCTTATTGTCTCAGGAGATACAATTTTTTTGTCAGGCTTTTATGTATGTATATTGTGAAGTCTTTTTCCGCGATCCAGCCCTGCTTGGGGAGAATATGATCAAGGTCGACAAAACTCGGAGCGATAAGACAGAGCGTATCTGTCAGTGACTTGGCGTGCGCAAGAAAGTTACTGACAAAAGAACAAAAATCGCCCGGACTCCTGGTGGATATTCCATAGGGGATATCAGTGATTATCAAATCGGCTTTTTGAGTGGTGTGCATGGCATCAGCACAGAATATCTGCTTTCTGAGTGACTCTCTGCCGAGTGGAATGATTCCTTGCGTATGATAGTGCAGTAGATTCAGGACGGCTTTGCGCACACTGATAGGATCGATGTCGGAACCATGGATATCAAGTCCCATGCAGGCAGCTTCAAGGATGATGCCGCCGACACCGCACATGGGATCATAGACAGACTGGATGCTGGGTCCAGCACAGTTGATAGCAGCGCGTGCCAACTTGGGGTGGATCGAAGCAGGATGTTTCTGCGGTCTGAGGTGTGGCCGTCGATGCAGGAAATTTTTGGTGTTCTTCCATACCTGCCGGCACAGCACGAGGGTATTATCCCACATGATCAGATGATACTCTTCTTTAGGCATTTCGTGGGCGACAGAGATATCGCGCATTTCTGCGCGCAAGATACTCCCCAACCCTTTCTGTGCATGGTTTGTGAGGCTGAAGCGTGCTGGTCTCCTTTCAGGCAGCCGCCTAAGAAGTTTGTCTACAGATTCTGCGCTGGCTGTTGGAGCAAGCAGCAGGCGTGTGTAGGCGAGTCGTGAGAGTAATGCTTGATCGACATGGTCACATCTGATGATCCTTTTCTGTTGCTCATGCATGGATGGACGGATTAGGCTGAGGAATTCTTCAGCAGGCAGATGAGAATGATCTCCATCGAGGAGTGCGTAATAGGAATCGGCATGGGATTGCGTCATATGGCTGGAGGGAGGGGTAATATTTATAAATTTACATATGACTTTTTCCTGTATGAAGCGGGGCAGACCGGTAGGCTCTCCAATCCGGCAGAGGATTGTGGAGATTCTTTATTTTCTAGGTGAGGGATACGGATATCAGATTCACAAGATCTACCAGGAAGCCTACGGCAAGTGTACCAGGGAAGTGATCTATTATCATCTCAAAAAGGGGGTCGCTACAGGCGAGTTTGTGGAATCACGTATCAAGAAAGAAGAAGGGGAATATTCCTGGGGATCCGTGGTGGAAAAGATTTATTATCGGATCGGGAATGCAGCGGTACCTCAAATGGATGAAGATGCGCATGCAGCGGTGCGGATGCTGGCTCAGTCTGACGATGCGGGCGGATGAATGCCGATGATACGGGGGAAGAATCTGTTATTGCTGGCCTTGTTGTCACTGATTTTTGTCATGTGTGCTTCTGCGGTATTTTCTGATCCGGAAAAAGATGTTGATCAGCCTCGCCGGATAGTAGTTGTGCGGGAAGAGCCTGCCGCTCCGCCGTTGAGGATGGCTGCAGGTATACAATCCGTCCACACCGCTGCAGCACAGAAGACGCCTAAACGGCTCAGATTTGAAGTGATCGAGGTTGATGATCCTGCGCAGGTAGAGCAAGTGCTTGAAGAGCTGAGTCAGGACCCTTCCATCATAAGTGCTGAGAAGGATATAGTACGCTATCTTCAGGCGGAACCCGATGATCCTTTTCTCACAAATCAGTATGGACTGGATATTTCGTGGGTGCGCGACGCATGGGATGTGGTGCAGGGGAATTCTGATGTCACTATAGCCATTATCGATACAGGGATGGATATGGATCATCCGGATCTTGTAGGCAATCTATGGAATAACACTGATGAGATAGCTGACAATGGTATAGATGATGACGGTAATGGGTATGTAGATGACGTGCACGGTTGGGATTTCTATGCCGGAGATAATTATTCTGATGATCTGGACGGCCATGGTACGCACGTTGCCGGTATTGCGGCAGCTACCTGGAATAATTCGGCAGGTATCGCAGGTGTCTGCCCAGGCTGTTCCCTGATGCCCTTGCGGGCAGGTGACCAGGGATTCATCAATCTCTCCATGGCGATTCTCGCGATCGACTACGCTGTCCAGAATGGAGCTGATGTCATCAGTATGAGTTATGGTGCTGCTGAAGAATATGAGCCTGAACGGCTTGCGTTGCAACAGGCGTATGATAATAATGTCGCACTTGTGGCTGCAGCAGGAAACGACGGAACGGATGATCTGCTGTATCCAGCATCTTATAATATGGTCATCTCTGTGGCCTCAGTCGACAATGAAAGTACACGGTCATGGTTTTCCAGTTATGGAGATGCGGTAGCTGTTGCGGCAGCAGGATCACAGATATACAGCACCTATCCTTCTGCAACCTACGCATATTCTTCAGGGACCTCCATGGCTGCACCTTTTGTCGCCGGCGCTTTGGGATTGTATCTCTCCTTGTTTGAAGAGAATTATGTCAATGTCTCGCAGATAGCTTCCTGGATGACATCTACTGGAGCAGATATAGGGGATCAGCAGATTGGTCCCTTGATAAATGTGAGTAGTCTTGTAAGGATGGATTCTTGTGAGGGTGTGCGCATGAATGATTATCTTCTTGTTGATGGACAGACCAGATGCATTTCTGCATGTGCTGCGCTCAATAGGAGTAACAGTCAGTATCTCCTTTCACAGAATCTATCGGTATCCACATCATGCTTTACTGTCACAGGCCAGAATATTAGTATTGATTGTGACGGCCATGCATTGGTCATGAATGGCTCTGATGCGGATCTCTTCTTCCTTGACCAAGCACAGAACGTGACTGTTCGCGATTGTCGGCTGTCTCTTCTGCAGAATGGCACCCTGATCAGAGCGCGGGATTCTGCGAATGTCACGGTTACTAATACTACGTTCTCTCTTCTTGGAGGGACAGCATATATAGGGGATAATCTGACTGCTGCCAGGATAGATGCATCCCGTTTTCTGGCACAGGAAGGGGATGGAGTCATGATGAATCTCTCCGCAAGTGAAGCAGTGACGGTGTCCGGCCCATTGTTCAATGGGACTTCATCCTATGTTGGCAGGTATGTGCGCGTTTTCTCATCTGATACTGTGAATCTTTCAGGAGCAACGTTTATCGGAAATGCTTCGGGTAGAAATGTCACTTTTTTCGAGATATCCGGTGATTGCCAGAATGTGCAATTGATGGACAGCACGATGACTTCGTTGGGAGGCAATATCACGGGGGTGGAAGCTTCACGCACTGAGACGAGTGTTGGAGTGCTGGTGCTGGAAAATCTGAGCATGTCCGCACTGGTTCCCGATATAGATATCCATGGACATCAAATGACTGTGCGAGACACGGATCTTGCTGAGACTGCTATCAATGGGACGCGGATTCATCTGAATGCTACCGGGATTGGCGATGCAGGATCTCTACAGAACATCACTTACAGTGGGACCTGGGATATGGCATTCCAGATTGGTCACAATATGTTTTCTACATCACTTCCGGATCTTTTCAACATCACTTTGTATGGCGTGGATGGTCATCAGATGGACTCGCCTTCGCTTTTCAGGGATGGGAGTGAGTGTTCCGGCTGCGTCATCTATGGGGGTCTGAACAGGACGGATGTGCAGTTCCTTACTTTAGGAAATGGCAATTATTCTGTCCAGAGCTTGCGCTTCAATTATTCAGGTATCAATGCCACTACCTACCAGACAGATAGTTTTGTTGTGTCGGTTGAATCTAATGTCAATGCTACGGCAACCTATACGCTTGATGATGATGAGCCTGTGCCGCTGAATGCTTCTGCAGATAACCGCTCGTTCAATGCGACTCTGGTCGGGGTCAGTGAAGGCTGGCATACTCTGTATCTGAATGTATCCGGGGAGCATGTGCAAAAATCAGTCGCCATCAGATTTGCAGTAGATACGCAAGTACCTCGTGTGGATGCCATTTCACCTGACCAAACCTCGTATGCATTGCAGAAACTCAATATTTCGCTTGATCTGAATATGTCGGAACCACTGTCCTCATTAAACCTCACGCAGATCCATCTAGCTACCAATGCGACAGTCAATGAGGTGATCCCGCTGTTGCCCGGAAATACGTCTGCGCAGGTGCGTATCCCTCTCATAGCGTATGGCTTGACTAATCTTAGCTTCAGATTTGTAGATACTTTGGGCAGCGCAGGAGAGTATTCGATGGCTATCGAGGCCAAGGCTACATATACAGGATCGAGTGTGAATGATGCTGATGGTGACGGCGTCAATAACAGTGAGGATCGACTTATCGGGGATATACAGAATGTGTTTTCTGATTACACCAGTCTCAACATAAGTGTAGACGGGAATGACACACTTGATGTAGCTCATCAAGGCAGCCAGGATGTTTCAATCGCGGATGGTGGACATGTGAAGGTCCGTTTCCTGCATAATTTTTCAGCGCAGAACCTGACATTGTCGGGTGTAGTCCTGCGGAATCGTTCTGTTGAGAACAATTCAGCGATGATCGTGTATGGTATAGACGCGTCCAACAAGACCATCTATCTTGAACTGTTAGGTGATCGTCAAAGATATGGAGGAGTCTGTATCCACGATGCAGAAATATTCAGTCTTCAGAGTATTTCTGCCAACTGCAGCGGATCTGCTGAAACATATATTTCCTCATTCCCTTTCAGTTCAGAACGCTATGTAGCAAACTACACCAACTCGAGCAATACCACAGTATTCATACAGGGCGTTACGCATAGTGGCGTGGCGCAGCAGTGCGCGGAGCAGTGGGTATGTGTGCAGACAGAATCGTGCGGATCCAGTTCTGTATGCACTCAGTATAATGACAGTAATGCATGTGGAACATATCATGAGCAACCCGCAGCAGGCAGCTGTCCTGTTATCCGGGATACCAGCAGTAGCGGTGGCTCTTCCAGTTCGTCTTCAGGAGGCTCTTCCGGTATCGCATACGTACCTCTTGCGATCACATCTTCGGTACCGAAACAGATTGCCTTTCGCAGGTACTACAACGTAAGTTACCGGGCACAACACGCATTACTATCCTTCTACAAGGATAACGACGCGGTTGTTGTGCGGTTGATTGAACAGAATGATACCAGGCTGACATTTACTGGTCCAGCACTGGATGTCCCCTCCCTTTCGTGGACCTTGATCATCAATAAAGTTTCCAGCCATGACGCCTTCCTGAGCGTTCGTCCGTATATCTCTGCAACCCCACAGGTAGAATCGGAAGCACCATCTATGCAGCCCACGCAGCAGATCATGCAACGAGAGATCAATTCGACTGTAGATGATCAATCGGAGCAGGTTGAGGGGAACCGCGTTATGTGGTTGTATGTGAGTGCTGCTGTAGTACTTAGCGTAGTCATCATTCTATTGCTGGTGTCGGGCTGGTATCTGTATACGCGCCATTTTTCAGATGAGCATTTCTAGTATTCGTACTTATGGATGGCTGATATGACAGGAGTACAGAGTCTATTGTGCTTACATAGCGCCTTTCAAAAAAATGTTGAGAAAGAAAAATGACCCTGCGGGGATTTGAACCCCGGTTTCAGGATCCGCAATCCTACGTCCTATCCAGGCTAGACTACAGGGTCTTATAGGACCGAGATTGCTGAGGCATTTAAAAACCTTACTATTGGAGGGCTATCTGCATTTTATGAAAACACATGAGGCAAGGGTTTGCTGCACAGTGGTATCTCATGGAGGAAGGTTGAGTGTATGAGGTGTGCGCTTACTCCGACTGGTTCTGGTTCTTTGCGCTTATGTGGTAACTGATCTTCTTTTTGAGCATGCTGCCTGCGAATCGGCCATAGCGTAGTGGATTGCGCCCCCAATCCCGTACGGTACAGATTTTTGTATGGGGCTTGAGCAGAAGATGGTTCTCTTTTCCTATGACAGTACTGCGGTTGTACCTGATGGCGTCGAGAAAATCTGCAGGGCTATCTGCGTCCGCTACAGTCAGTGTCTTACCTATCTCGCGCATCGTATGTCCATCGCTGCCGCCTGTGATGCCCAGGGAAGCGATCTGTGCAAAATGCGCTGCTTTGGTATTCTGGCGCGGGAAGATAGCTCCATTGATTACTTCTACGGCGTCAAGACCTTCCAGGATTGCCTGGTCCGCAAGTTCTCCATGCATCGGCTTCGCAATCCCCATAGCACCAGGTCCGAATGGATGTGCAGCAGAGATGAGGGCATCATAGCGAGCAGCTGCACGGATAATCTGCATAGTAGGCACGTCAAGTATATGGAAGCTTTTGCTAGATCGATGTGGTTCGATGTGATTACGATAGAAGTGTTGCAGATCCTGATACGTCTTAAAGTACACAAGGGTATGGATACCTTCAGATCCTCCGACCTCGATCCCAGGGATAGAGAAGACATCCTCATACTGGGACATCTCCAGCGCTCCGCGTATGTCATTGTGATCGGTTATCGCTACACCAAAGCCCATCTTGCGCGCCTTCTGTGCAATTTTCTTGGTGCTCATCAACGCGTCCGTGTGGTTAGTATGGGTGTGCATATCTACTGCGGTGTTTCCGTGCGGCATATGATTTTGGCCATCGAGCTTCTGCCGCAGTATACGGGTTCCAAGAAGCATACGCATCGTATCAGAGGCATGTTCCGGTCTTTTTATAGTTTTGGTAGTATTTTTATAAATAAAGACATCCCTCCATCACTGTTTATGGTGTATAAGAAATTGCATGCCTTCGGGAAAGAGGACAAGAAGCTTGCCGGGTGGTTTGCAAACCTTCGGGACAAGGTGTTCTCTCCGTTATTCCCGCTCCTCAAGATGGCAGCGGTGCGGCCAGGACATATTTCGCTTCTTGGGTTTCTCTCGATGGTTGTGGCGGCGTTGGTGGCAGTGCGTTCTCCTTATGCGAGTGTAGGATTCCTTCTCCTTCATCTTATCCTGGATGGCATAGACGGCCCGTATGCACGTTATCTGGGTGTGAATGATGCTGCAGGCGCCTTGACGGATGTTGTGGTGGATCATGCAGCTCTTTTCATTTTTGTGGGCATGCTTCTGTGGATCGGGATAGCTCCCGCATTACTCTTGTATGCGTATAGCATCCTCTACGCGGTCATGGTCGTGCTGGTTGTTGCAGGGAATTTGATAGGGGTGCAGACATTCTTCCAGGTGCGGACCAAAATATTATTGTATGCTCTCTATATCATCTGGATATTGCTGGGCTGGGAACTGTTCTCATTGTTCTTCCTTATCTCGGTCATTCTCATGGCGATAGACATTCCTTGTCGTTTCCTCCTGGTCAAGAAGCATCTTCGGGGGGAACGCATGTGATCTGGACGCACGTGCTCTTTATCGGGCTTGCGGGAGGATTTGCCAATATGATGCCTGTCCTTGTACAGCATGTCAATCTGCTGGCATATCCAGTCGATGGCGGGAAAAAGTGGAGAGGCAAGCGTATCCTGGGAGAGAACAAGACGTGGAGAGGTCTTCTGAGCGGGATACTGGGGGGCGTGATCGGGATGCTGGTGATTAGTTTTTTCCTCTCGCTCATCGGATCAGCTCAGCTATCGCTGCCTGCTGTCATCATCGGGGGCGCGCTGATCGGAATAGGGACGATGCTGGGAGATATGCTATTCTCCTTGGTAAAAAGGCAAGTCGGCATCGCTCCGGGGAAACCATTCATACCTTTTGATCAGTTAGACTGGATCCTGGGAGCATGGACCTGTCTTGGTGTAGTCATCGGATGGTCTTGGCAGGCATTGCTGGTATTGGTAATGATATTCGGACCGTTACATATTGCCGTCAACTACGCGGGATATATTTTCGGATTACGCAAAACGAAGATATGAGGGGTGTGTAGATGTATGTTGATTTGCATACTTTTTTAAATCCATATCGGGACTGATAGCAAAAAGTGGTGATTGTATGAAAGGCATTATCTTGGCGGGCGGATATGCGACCCGTCTTCTTCCCTTGACAGAGAATACGCCGAAGCATCTGCTTCCGATCGGTGGGAAACCGATGCTGGATTATCTGATGGCACGTCTTGCGAAGCTGGATATCGATACGTTCTATCTGGTTACCAACGATAAGTTTGCCAGACATTTTGAGGAATGGGCAGAACAGAGCCGATGGAGCGACCGGCTGGTGATTGTAAATGATGGGACCAGAAGCAATGAGGATCGTCTTGGTGCGATAGGAGATATGCTCTTTCCGATTGATAAGTTTGGGATTGATGACGATCTATTCATCATTGGTGCAGACGTGATCTGCGATTTCGATTTCAATAGGATGTACTTGCGTTACAAGGAGACTGAGGCACCCGTCCTGGGAGTATTCGATGTGGGAGATCCTGAACAGATACGGCAACTTGGGGAGGTTGTTCTTGATGATGAGGGAAAAGTGGCTTCCTTTCGTGAGAAGCCGGATGTTCCGCAGACTACGCTGGCATCGACCCTATTTTACATGCTTCCCAGATCAGCGGTTCCTGTCATGCGACAATGCATGGCAGAGGGGCGTGGTGATAATGCAGGATGGCTGATCCAGGCCTTAGCGGAGCAACGCGAAGTGTACGGAGTCGTATATGACGGATATTGGATAGATATAGGTACCATGCACACATATGAACTGGCCCAGCGGAAATTCTCAGATGACGCACAATGAGCACTCGGATCACCTATGAGGATGTGACAGGTAAGAGCGACCGGCCATTCGTCCTTCTGACCGGGAGGGATGGAGGATATTTCCTTCTGAATGCAGAAGGCCGGTCGACACGGTATGAAGGATTATATCATCCGATCCGGACTGAGGATGGCTGGGATCTGGTCAAATCTCTGCATGCGATTGTTCCGGAAAGTTCTCCTTCTCTGATACACTACAAGGCACATATCCCGACAATCCAATATGAGAATGGGATGAAGCTGCAGTGTGGGATGACACACGATAGCAGCTTGCTGTGCCTGATCGAGAAAGGGAAAGGGGTTGTCAGATTGCCTCTGGATGTACATCAGATGCATGATTACAGTGATTTCTCCAAGGGGTATCATGTAGTCCAGAATTCGAGGAAGGGGAAATTCCTCACTCTACAATACAAGAAGACAGGGAACACAGACTATACGTACTATGTCGCTATCTGCGCAAGCTTCCGCATCATCCATGGAGAATCCTGGAGGAACGAGTTCTATTCTTTCGATGCACGACGCAATTCAGCACCCACTTCTTTGTTCGTCTATGATGGCCTGAAGGGAAAGTTAGATGGTCAGGAAAGGCTGGTCGTAGCTATGGATGCCGATCAGAAGAAAGCAGAGGCCAAAGCGGTCGCCGCATTCGAGTCGGCTCATAATCTCATCCAGACTTCAGTCCTCTACAAGACACATCTTCTTCCATGTCAGGTCTCAGAGGATCTCTTGGGGGCAGCCTTTACTCAGGCAGTCTATAGCCTGGATTCATTGTACGTGACTCGTCCTCTCGGAGAGGAGAAATACAAAGGCGTGTATGCCGGACTGCCATGGTTCTATCAGTGGTGGACCCGTGACGAGGCAATCAGTATTGGAGCGTTCCTGCAGATGGGACGCAATGAGGAAGTCGGTAGCATATTGATGCGACAGCTTGCGACTTTGCAGGAAGATGGCCGTCTGGGGAATAGGTTTCCGGCAAGTGAGCTGGGGAGCGCAGATGGGATCGGGTGGTGTGCTGTCCGGTTCCTGGAGTTGCTGCACGCAGGCGGAGGGCAGCTGTCTACTGATGATCTGAAGTGGGCATATGAATCTTTCTTGCGGGCCAAGGAACAGCTTGAGCAGCATTACATGGATGATGATCTGGTCTGGAACAGGCCGTTTGAGACCTGGATAGATACAGGAAATCATCTTGACAGGCGGGACGGTGCGTGCCTGGAAATACAGCTTCTTCATCAGAAGCTCAATGACGTTCTTGCTCTTCTGGCACCGCGCGTAGGCAGGAGGTTCGACCCGATAAATCGTCTTGCGAAGATACGGCGTCGATATCTCCCAGAAGGATGCCTTATTGATCGAGTGCGACCGGACAGGAGCCTGGATCACACGGTGCGACCCAATATCTTCATGGCTTATTATCTGTACCCGGGATTGCTTAATCAGTGTGAATGGGAGTCCTGTTTCGATCAGGGTATAGATCATCTCTGGACTGCCTGGGGCGGGATGACCTCTATCCAGACAGATTCTCCACTGTTCCATATGGACTACACTGGCCAGAATAATCACAGCTATCATCGGGGAGATGTGTGGTATTATTTGAATAACATGGCCGCGCTGTGCCTGTATCGTTGTAAC
This sequence comes from uncultured Methanosarcinales archaeon, assembly GCA_964565095.1. GTDB lineage: Archaea > Nanobdellota > Nanobdellia > Woesearchaeales > DATGWN01 > CAZMDB01. The sequence continues at coordinate 29,012 of CAZMDB010000001.1, forward strand.
CAGCAGCGGTACAAGCCGTACATCCAATCTCTGCTGAAGGCTAGTGCACGGGAAATATTGTTCTCAGGAGCTTTGGGACATCATGCGGAGGTGTCTTCTGCACGTCAGCAGGAATCACAGGGTTGCCTGGCGCAAGCTTGGAGCGCTGCACTTTTTATCGAAGCGTATCGTGAATGCAGCAGGTAAGATAGGTTGCCGCTGCCTTGATATCAATTGCAGTCCGCAAATCTATAAATATTCCTAGAACCAAAAAAACCGTATGGCGGGAAGATTCTATATCTTCAACTTCGAAACAGTGGTCCCTCATGAGGTGGACACTAACCATGTCCGGGACACGCTGTGCGTAGAACTTGTCAAAAAAGGATGTATCCCGTCGCCGGTACGTGGCAGCAAACGTGATTTCAATCGCTCCTGCAAAAGTGTGGGTAGGCAGTTCAGACATGCTTTCTTGCGGCACTATGATGTCGGAATATGCAGGGAAGACAGTTATCGCAGGGCCCTGCGCCAGACTGCTGCCCTGTATCTACCTCCTGAACGTGATTTTGCGTATGAGTCAGATCTCGATGCGGGAGTTCAGGCTCTTCTGCGTTATACTGCAGTGAGACTTGAGGAGGCGGGAATACCTTACGATTCTGAAGATCTATCTGTATGGCTGACCCAAGAAGTAAGGGAGAATAGCGGATTATTCATGCATGATCGGGAATCAATGTTGTCTGATGCGTATATGCGTGTCATGGAGGAAATCTGTCCTCCTCTCGCACGCACTCCTGATCTGCACCTCCGACGATCTCTCCTTCAGGAGGCTGCACGAAAGGAGCGGACGGTGCCTGGTAAGGCTGCAGACATTGCTGATGCTGTGCTTGAGCGCGTGTATCGGAAGCATGATGACAGAATGTCGTCGTTAGAGAAAGAATGGATGCAGCAAGGTCTTTCGTCTGGATGCGAGGAGGCGTTGAGAGCTTTATACATGAATGAGGATCAGGTCGCAATCCTTGCCCGTTCCTCTGTGGCAGACCCGGCCCGCCATCTCAGGGTGGCAGCGGATTCTACTGGAGTGGATCTTGAGTTGCGTCTTTTCAATCATGATCAAGAGAACAGCAATACGCTATGTCGCAAGCGCGCCAAGGATCAATTGGTAGCGATCACTGCTATCTTGCGGATTCCTCCTCCTGAGTGCGGAGTGGCAGATGTGACTTATGTCACCAATACGCCGTATGATGCAGATGCGCAACTGCTTGCAGGCTGCGGCATGCAGGTAGTTGTTGTAGATGCTCTTAAACATCGTGCAAAGAAAGCCACTCGTTTGGACAACGGTATCTGGCATGTTCCGGATCTAGGGCATTTAAACGAAGTGGAAAACCCTTTTGCTTCTTTTTTCGGAAATTCTGTGGGGGAGCAGTTGCGGGAGGTACGTGCTCGTGCTGCTTCAAGAATGCGTAGATTGCGAGCGAGAAGACCATCTGTTCATTTGAGAGCGCGGGAATGCGCGGCCAGATAATTCTTGATGAAGATGTTCCAATCTGCTGTATGCGCCAGATGTTTTGCGGCAATTTTGTTCTCCACCCGCTGTCGGTGCGAGAATTCTGTGCAGAGCAGTAGCAGGCGCGTGTAGGTCGAAATGGTTTCTTCTTCTGATATGCCGAGCCGGGGAAGGACGAATATGCCAGGATATTCATCATGGTTCATCTGTGTGTACAAGTGTTGGCCGAAGCCTGACAGGTCCGAGGTGATCGCAGGCACGCCGAGAGCAGCTGTTTCCAGGGGGGTGTATCCCCACGGTTCATAGTAGCTGGGGAAAAGTCCGAGATGGGACCCCATGATCGCCTCATAGTAGTCCATGTCCAGCAGTCCATCCACGCCGTTGAGATATACCGGATACAGTATCACCTTCACTTTGTCCTGTTCTTCATTACGCAGCCCATGATCCCTAAAACTGCGCAGTATCTGATTAGATCCTTCATCATCGATCTGATGGCTGCACAGCGGCGGAGTGCCGTTCCTCAGCAGTGACCGTCGCAGGCGTTTGGCCTTGGGATGGAAGGACTCAGGGACAATGCCGGAAATATCAATATCCTCGCCATCGAGGATGTTTTGGATAATCCATGCATCTGCATCCTTGAAATTGCGATGAACGAAATGCCTAAGATTGCGGAAATACACCTTGTTCTGAAGGACATCCTCTCTGGGGCCATGGTGGTCCATAGGGATGAAAAAGAAGCATACCACATTACGTGCAGAACCTTTTTTCTTGAGTTCCTGGTTCAGTCTTGCCAGAGCCTCTGTCGTGATATCCATGCCTTTGTTGCGATATTCGTTGCGTCCGGCCATGAAGAAGGTCAGGGTGTTTTTCACATTCATCTTGTAGTAGGGTCCGAAATAATAGGAATAGAACTCCTGATAGCGCCGCTTGAGCGTGCTGTGCTGCAGAGCGCACTGTTCAAAGGAAGGGAATTGATGCATATCCAGGCCATTGAGGAGGAGCACATCAGGCTTCTTGTCCAGGATCTTTTCCGATTCCATGCCTGTAATCTTTGAAACCGTGGTAAAAGCATCTGCATCATGGGCGCAGATACGTTCTGCAGAAAATTTTGCGGTCACATTGGAGCGATCCGCCTCTGCAGGGGGGTCGAGTGAGTCAAGCTCTGCGTACAGGTCTCTTCCACTACCTGATAATGCACGTCCCAGCATAGTGGCATGTGTAGTGAAGACATGCCTGCTGCTACTGTCCATTGTTCTCAGGATCAGTCCTGTCATTCCAGTCATCCATTCATGCGTATGGACGAGAATCTTCTGTGATTTTTCCTTCTCCACCGCATGGATCAAGAGAGCAGCTGCATATGAAAGAAGCAATGGCTCGTCGAAATCAGGTCCTGCTTTGAGAGAATCCAGTCGGAACTTTTCCCACAAGGTCTTTTTCATCTCGTCGCGTCTGCCTGAGAGCGCCCAGAATTCCAATAGTATCGTTTTTGGCGATCCTTTGATGAGCCATGTGCCGTAATGAGCGATAATCCCGTGTTGTTTCACGACATCGAACGCATTGGTCAGATAGGAAGGGGGCTCTTCTTCCTGAAAATCAATTTCGGCTTTATCCTTGAAGTAGGGCCCGATCAGGAAGTAATGCTCGTAATTCTTCTTCATCAAGGCAGCTTTACTCGATATGACAGTGTAGATGCCACCGACCTTGTTACAGACCTCATAGCTTACCTCGAACAAGATATCTGCTTCCATGGTCTCTTCAGTATAATCCCATGATCTTTGCCAGGATGAGGCCGATGAATATCCCGAGAACGATACCGAAGGCGAATTCTGCCAATCCTCGCTTCATATCGCGATGGAGCAGGTCGGTGTCGAATTCAGCGATGTTTTGGGCAGTTTCTGCAAGATTCCTCTTCTTGGTGCGATGATGGATACTATTAGTCATGTGATCCAGCTGCTTCTCCAGCACATTGACATGATGAGAGACTTCCTGGACCCGGTCTTCTGCTTCTTGATCGTCTTCCTCTATCCGCGTATTAAGTACCTTCTCTGCATGTGACAGCCGTGCCTCAACGAGGTCGATTATAGCAAATCGGTCGGTCGTCTGATGCACTTTCGAAGAAAGCTTTGGATCATGGAAAACGTCTGCTATCCAGCGCGCGATATCGTTGCGCTGAAGATTAACATGGTGGGCGAACTCCTGGGAAGACGCCTTTCGGAGCACCTCGATCATCTCGTAAAGATTCTTTATCTCTCCATGTCCTTCGAAGATGAATCTCTTGTCAGGTAATGCGTCGCTAGTGATTCTTTGGTGCGCTTCCATTCTCAGTCCCCCCGTGCAAGCTGCTTATTGTAGCAGATGCTTCATGACTTCGTAGCAGATGGACCGTCTGTCTTTGATGTGACCGATACGTTCAGCGAGTGATTCTTCGCCGAATACGTCCACCACCCAGGTCGCAAAGTCATTCTTGTCTGGAGTCACGTGATGAAAGAATATCTCATCGCTCATGTCGTCCAGCTGTCGCGCAAGATCGCGTAATGAACTGATTGGTTGACCATCCACGCGGATGAAGAATAGTTCAGTCTGAATTCTCTTTGGACTCTGCTTGGCTGCAGCCTTTGCTTTCTTGCGTCGTGTCGCCTTCTTGCGTGCTGCTGTTGTCTTTCTTTTGGGAGTTTTCTTGGAAGCCCTCTTTTTTGTTACCATGCCCTTACCTCTTTTTTATGTTGTTTCTTTCTGGAATCTTTTTTATAAATGTTGTGCCGTCGGAACTACTGCTGCCGCAACTTGGTTCCGCTGAGGGCACAAAGACCGCACTCTCAGATCGATGTCTTTCATGATGTTCATGAATGTGATAAACGAATCATACGGACTATCATAAGGATTGAAGTACTTATGCACATCGCCATCAGCGAACCACTTAGTGCACATGTAGTAATAGTGGTCGGAAGTAGTCAGTTTTCTCCATTCCTCTATCAGCTCAGGATCTGCGGTCTTCTTGACCATCTTTTCCATCTCATATGCTTTGCGCAAAGCATCTTCTTGTATCCGATTTCCCTTCCACGCCGAGAGATCGCGTTCAAGGTCCGCCCAGGATATCGGATGATGCACATCAAGGGTATCCCGTACATCGAATCGTTCTGCAGCTTCGGAGGGTGTGAGGAAGCAGTTGTCCGGATGACGGAGCACGGCATCAGGAAGTGCCCGCATGAAGTTGAATATGCCTGTATCGGCCCATTGATGTTCACCGAAGGTCTCGTAGTCCATGAATAGGTTGATAACTTCCCCCGCGCCATTGGCAGCATTGATCCAATCCACATATTTCTCCACCGTCAGCGGATGCTCTTCCCAACCCTTGTTCGAGAACCGGAAAGCAATATCATCCGATAGCTTATAGTTTTTGAGCAGCAGCTTGATGGAGTCGCATGTATGTGGACGATATATGAAGTTCGGTGAGCGCCATCCCAGTATATGGTCGGCTCCCTCCGCAAGAATAGCCTTGTATCCCATCTCCTCCACAGTATGCGCAATCTCATTATTGTAGATCAGTTCGGTGTTTCGGAAAGTAGTAGGTGATGCCCCGAAGAGCTTTTTTATCCGTGCGCGATGCAGTCTCACCTGTTCCCTGAATTCTTTTTTTGAATACAGTACTGAGAGTGAATGATAGTAGGTCTCAGATATGAATTCCACATGCCCTGTCCTGGCCAGATCCTTGAAGCTCTCTAGCACTTCTGGAGTATATTCTTCGAACTGGTCAAGAGCAGTCCCGGTGATCGCGAAAGAAACCTTGAATTTCCCCTGGAACCGTTCGATAAGGTCGAGCAGAAGACGGTTCATCGGCAGATAGCACTTGTTGGCCACTTTGATGGCAATCTCCTTATTCTTTTTCTCATCGAAATATTCATGGGAATTCCCTATATCGAAAACTGAATAATTCCGCATCCTCCACGGCTGATGTACCTGGAAATAAAAGCAAACCCCTACCATTTTGTATCCCCTATCGTATCGTTATTGATGGTGCGCTCAACACCTGTTTGTACGCCTGCACGCACTTGTGCGCCGGCACATCCCATGTGAATGTATGTACCTCTTTCTCGCCGTTCTCTGAGAGATCCTGACGCAGTGAATCATGGGAGGTCACTGCAAGTATCTTGTTGGTCATCTCATTGATATCCCAGAAATCACATCTGAGCGCATGCGTCACGACTTCTGAAACCCCGCTCTGCTTGGAGATAAGTACTGGTGTGCCGTTGCGCATGGATTCAAGAGGCGTGATCCCGAACGGTTCTGAAACCGATGGCATCACATACAGGTCAGCCATCGCGTATGCCTTGTCGATCTCAGGCCCACGCAGGAATCCGGTGAAGAGCATCTTGTCACTCATGCCAAGCTCTGCTGCCCGTTGCATCATGCGACCCTCCATGTCACCAGATCCCGCAACCACAAAGGTCGTGTCAGGTTGGAAGTCCAGGACTTTGCGTGCTGCTTCCACAAAATAATCAGGTCCCTTCTGTAGAGTGATCCTGCCCAGGAAGAGCACTATCTTGTCAGTCTCGGAGATACGTGATTGGCACTGCACGCGTTCGCTTGGGAACTCCACTGCATTATGAACCACTTCCACTTTCTCTTCAGGGACTCCGTAATGCCGGACAACAGTGTTCTTGGTCAGGTTGGATACTGCCAGGATGCGATCCGCAGCATGGAATCCCTCGCGTTCGATATCATAGACCATCTGATTGACGCCGTTGCCTCCTGTGCGATCGAATTCAGTAGCATGGATATGCACCACCAGAGGCTTGCCAGTGTAGTGCTTGGCTGAGATGCCCGCTTTGTAGGTCATCCAGTCGTGCGCGTGGATGACATCGAAATCCTTGTTGCGTGCAATCATTGAAGCTTTGTTGGCGTAGCGTACAACTTCCTCGTATAGATTGCATCCATATACTTCTTCGTCATCGTCTTGATCGACTTCTCTGAGGCCACTCTTTTTCATGGAGGCAAAACGAGTAAGGTATTCTTCTTCTGTGATATAGGGGGCAAGAAGCGTGTTGACCTCCTGGAAAGAGATCGTAGATTCTTCCCCCTGGACGGATTGGATGTTGTTGGCAACCATGAGATCCAGATGTACGTGTTGATGGCGGATGCCTTTTGGGGCTTTTGGGATGACAAAAGAAACATCGATACCGTGATTGGCAAGCCCTTTGGTCAGGCCCAGGCATGCGGTCCCTAATCCTCCTTTGTTGAATGGAGGGAATTCCCAGCCGAACATCAAAACTTTCATTGTATCATTTCTGCCTCTTTTCTGTCAGGGAGAAGTGCCGCTTAATGCTTATTTATTCTTACATCCCGCTGATTCTTTATAGGATTTTTTTCCGGCTTCTGGTTTATAAAGATTATGGAATATCCAGTGGGTAGTGGAGAGTGATGCAGTTATGATGGTAATGTCGCTGTTTCATGCCATAAATTCTTTTAAATATTCATATTCATGTCATAAAATCTATGAATGATGCCGATACTAGGGATGAGTCCATTGTAAAATGTCTTGTCAAGAATCCCCGGATATCAGATAATGGGATCTCGCGGGCGACTGGTATCCCGCTCAAGACGGTCAATCGACGCCGGAAGGCCCTGGAGGCAGATGGCCGCCTGCGGTATTATGTGGAGTATGTGCCAGAGCAGGAGGGAAGACCATGGGCCCGGATGCTGTTTGTTATCAGATTCCGGAAAGGGATCACTCGTGCGCTCTTGCTGGAACGCTCCGGGGGGCTGGTAGATGCGTACAGGGAGAATGCGAGGAAGCATATCGAATGCTCGTTTCTTGCGGAGAGGGACGGTCAGCTACATCTGGTAAGTATCGTTGCAAGTCCACGGGAGGAGGATATTGCTGAGATCATGAATGCTGATGTTTTCCCCTATCTCGAGCAGTGTTTCGGGCCATACTCGGTGGAGGGGGCAGAGGGTTTCTCTGTGCGGGATACGTTGCGTCTGTTCCATACGTACTGCCCGGGTCTGAATATGGAGAATGGAGTTCTTTCTTCGTCGTGGTCGCTTGAGAATGTATTTGTGGGCCGTTGAAGTTTCTGTTCTGGTTCCTGTGCGTGCAGCACTGGACATGTGTCCGCGTGGCGTATTTAAACGATGTTCGTCTGCTTGTTCTTGTTGATTATGTCAGCGATGGCAGAAGCCCTCAGAAGTTGGGGTTTTTTTGTGCATCGTTTCGAAAGGAGGTAAAAAAAATGGTGGATCTTCGGCCAGAAACAATACATGAGCTGTTTTATCGGCAGGTGCAGGCGATGACAATGCGAAGTACAAGGCGGGATACGCTGTCTATACAGTTTTCCGATTCGTGGATATGAATGAAGAAGTGAGTGTGAAAAGAGGTGGATCATATGGTGATGACAAGTTGCAACTATTACGAGATGGATGACATAGAGACAATGATAGATAATGATCTGATCTCCAATGAAGAGGCAGGGTTCATGATCGGATACCTGGGGGTGTGATACGTGAGTTTGTTACCATGGATTTCGAAGCCTCGTTTTGTCAGTTGGGATGAATATCGGCAGAAGGTGGAGTTCCTTGATCGGTTCCATTTTCAGCAATCAGTCAGGCGGCATAATGTGGCGGATGCCTGATTCATTATCGTGGTGGGGCCATTTTTTTTGTTGACTGGTCAGAATAGTAAATATTAAAAAGCGTAGTAGGTTTGTATGTATGAATGGCGCAGACAGACAAACCGATACTCGGGCTTGTTGAAGTGGTTGATATCAGAGGGAATAACGCTGATACTCAATCATTGAAAGCGAGAATAGACACAGGAGCCCAGAACAGCTCTATTGACCTGGTGGTAGCACAGGAACTTCGTCTTGGTCCGATCATTAAGACCAAATCTATACGGAATAGCCATGGGCAATCATTGCGCCCTGTGGTGAAGGCTCGTGTGGTCATAGCAGGAAAGGAGCTGGAAGGGGAGTTCACTATCGCAAATCGCAGCAATATGCGCTATAAGTTGCTTGTGGGGCAGAATCTCCTCAAGCAGGGATTTCTCATAGATCCTTCGAAGGATGATCAGGGGAAGTGAACAATCATGGTTGAAAAGCAGTTTCGTGCCGCTCTCATCAGTCTTGGCAGTAAGAGTTCCAAGATGACAGCTGCAGCGATGGAGAAGTATTTCAAGGAAGTTGATATGCTTCAGATAAAAGATATTGAGATTCAGTTGGGAGAGAGGAATCCACTCCTGTATCAGGGGCAGCCTATGCCGACCTATGATTGTATCTACATCAAAGGATCATTCCGTTATGCGGTCATAGCCCGCTCGATTACAAGCTTACTTTCCGGAGAGGCGTATATGCCATATCTTGCTGGGAGCTTTACGACTGTTCATGATAAGATCCTGACGCATATCCAATTGCAGAGTCAGGGGGTCCCGATGCCCAAGACGTATCTTTCTGCAACAGTGGGGGCTGCCAAGAATCTGCTCAAGAGTCTCAATTATCCGGTAATCATGAAGTTTCCTCAGGGAACGCAGGGCAAGGGAGTTATGTTTGCTGATAGTTATGCTGCTGCGTCGTCGGTGCTGGACGCTTTGGAGTCGCTCAAGCAGCCGTTCCTGATCCAGGACTATATAGAGACCAGCGGTGTGGATGTACGGGCATTCGTTGTGGGTGACAAGGTTGTTGCTGCCATGAAGCGGAAGGCTGCAAGCGGCGAGAAACGTTCGAATGTACATGCGGGCGGGACTACAGAGGTATTTAAGATTCCGAAGGAGATGGAGAATGTGGCTATCCGTACCGCCAAAGCCATGGGTGCAGAGATCTGTGGTGTGGATATTCTTGAGAGTGTCAAGGGTCCTGTCGTTATTGAGGCGAACTTGTCGCCAGGTCTGCAGGGAATCACTCAGGCATCCGGACGAGATATTGCGGATGATGTTGCAAAGCATCTGTATGTTCGTACCCAGGAGTTCAGAAGTAGTAAGCCGACTCCGAATGCGCAGCAGATTCTTGATGAGCTTGAGGTTGAGGATGGTGGTGTGATGGATGTCAATTCGTTGGTCGGTTCAGTGGATTTCCGTGGAGCACGCATCCTTCTGCCTGAGATTGCTTCCAAGGCGACCGGCATCACCAGTAGTGATGAGTGTGTAATAACCTTTGAGAAAGGTCGTGTCGAGGTCAAGAAGGGGATCTGAAGTTACTCAGCAGGAAGCTGAGCAAGATTCATCTTTACACGCTTGCTCAGTTCTGCAGGGTCGAATGGTTTGACCATGTAATCATCAGCACCTACGTTTATGGATTTGAATTTGTCAACAATCTGGCTCTTTGCGGAGAGTATCATGATGGGGATATCCCTTGTTTTCGAATGTTTGCGTAGTTCTGTGCATACCTGATATCCATCTACATTCGGCATCATGATGTCCAGGATTATGATGTCAGGGATTTCTTTCTTGGCCTTTTTTATCGCTTCAAGCCCAGAGAAGGCCTCGATGTAGTCGTATTCGTCGCCTAATGTCAGTTTTACCAGGTTCACGATGTGTGGTTCGTCGTCCACGATCAATATCTTTTGTTTGTTGTTGAGAAGTTGCGCTTCTTGTTTTCCCATAATAGCCACCCCGCATGTGCAACATGCTTATCATTTGTGTTTAACACAGTTGTTTTATTAAACAATTATTGTGGCGTAATCGGTATTATGAGATATATTTATTCTAGAAGGTATTTTTGGAGCGCTTCTACTGTCGGTACTTCCAAATACTGCTTGGCAGAGTTTTCGTCCTGCCATGTCCGTTCTGTCGCATCCGTTGCATTGCCCACGATGTGTAGGGCCTGCATTCCGCACCTGAGAGCAGGTATGATGTCTTTTTGCAAATGGTCGCCTATGTAGGCAATACTATCTGGTGTAACATCTCTATAGATCTGCAATATCTTCTGGAAGCCTTGCTCAGACGGCTTCTTGTCCGTCACGTTCTCTCCGCAAAGGATGGGGTACTTAGTTCCTGTGGTCATATTGAATATTGTGGGATTTATCTTGAGTCCCTGGCATGCGTTGAGGAAAGTGGCATACATGTCGCTGGTAAAGGCACCGATTCTGTAGTGCGGCTTCAGTTTTTGGAGGGCAGTATCGAGAGCAGGATCCGGACGCAGGATGTGAGCAAAATCAGTGTGCGTGAGAAGTTCTTGCAGGTAGCTTGGGTCAAGTCCGAATTCGTGGATGAACACTTTTCCATTTGATCCATGCTTCCGAAGACACGTAGCGAATTCAGTCTTCACACTGTTCGGTATGACGCGTACGGCGTCCAGTAATGTGTGGTCTGCAAGGCGCTTCTTGTACTCGGCGATCAATCTTGCAGATACAGTAATGGGGTCGGCTCCTTGCCGAAGCGCCGAAAAGGCATTGTAGCGGAAAAAATCCTGTGAATCCTGCACTGATCCTGTCCGGGGATTATACACTCTTGCTTTGTTGTAGAGCGTCCCGTCCATATCGAACACCAGGACTGACAGATCGTACTTCATCTTGCCTAGAAATCTTCTTCGAAGAAGACCTTGTATCCTTTCAGCATCTGGAAGAAGTCCGGCAGGAATATCGTAGGATACTTCCCGTGCATACTGAGTACGGGAATACCCATATCCACCACTGGTATTCCACGATGTGCAAAGTACATAGCGATGGTGCCTCCTCCGCCTGTATTTACTTTGGGAGGGATGGCGCTGACTTTGAATTGGATATCGTACTTCTTGAATAGGTTCATATACCGGTCGACTAGGGTCAGTGGAACATTGTTTCCGTAGGATTGGTTGGCCCCTCCATTGAAGCGGTCCATGATCAGTCCTTCTCCGAACTTGCTGGCGCTTTCTTCCTGTGAGTAGGACGCATCATTGCTGTTGAAAGCAACGTCTACGTCGGCGGAGATCATCTGGGATTTGGCAAACATCTGGCGCATCTGTACATCAGTCAGGTCTACATCTTCAGTGCGTGCGATGATATCGATGACGTGTTCGAGGAATCGGGAATTGGCCCCGTTGTATCCTGTGCTGCCAATCTCTTCTCGATCGAATACCAGCAGGACACTGGTCTTTTTTGGGGCAGCAGATTGCGTAATCGCGTGGAGTCCGCCAAAGGCGCAGACCCGATCATCATGCCCGAATCCAGCCATGTAGTGCTCAGAGATGCGGTATGGTGCGATCTTGGGAACGATTGTCAGCATACTGCGCGCAAAATCCTCTTCTGTGATGTCGTGCTCATCTTTCATGTGTGCAAGGAATTCGTCTTTGTCTTTGAAACCGATGAATACATCAAGTGATTCAGCTTCGAAAGCATCCTCATACTGTTTCTTCATGCGGTCGCGTCCGGAAAAATGGATCGTGGAGTCTGCGATGAGTCCATTCAACTCGAAGCTGATGTTTTTGCCATTCTTGACGCAGTGGCCGATAACATTGACTGCGGTATCGAACCATTGATGAAAATAGATGCCGCCGTAGGGATAGCAGTCCAGCATTACTCCCTCGGGTTTTTCCCGGATAGGATGCACCTTTGCAGTAAGGCAGGGACTGTCTACGTGCGCTCCAATGATCCGTATCCCTTCTGTGAAAGAGTCAGTCCCTTTTCGCACGAGGGCGATGTTGGTCTGGTCCTCGTTGGTAATATAGAATGTGTCTGATGCGGCGTCTGGTGTGTATCCAGAGAACTGTTGCTTTTCTGCCTGCTTCATGATTTCCTGCACTGCTAGATGCGGCGTCTGTGCTGCGCTGAGAAACTTCTGGTAACGGTCGCATACTTCATTGAAGCTATTCTTATCTTCCTGTGTGATCTTATTGAGAGAAGGCCGGGAAATTTTCTTGTCGTCGTCTTTTGCCATAGCAGTGGTGGGGTGTTCAGAGGTTTAAAAGGATTGCGCTGTCTGCCGATGGGGAAGAAAGCTATTAAAAGCTGTATAGCCTGAATAGTATGAAATGCGATTCCTCATCTTCGGTGATCTGCACGGTGCTATTCCGGACATCAAGGTCAAGCAGTTCGATGCTGTCATCGCCACAGGAGATTTCTGTTCGAATGATCTGATGAAGGATATGTTTGCTGCACTCCGTAATAAGATGGATGATGAATCGTCGAAATCCTGGTATGATGCCATCGGTCGGCGTATCGCACGCAAAAAGGTCAAGAAGTCTCTTGCAGATGGGCGCAGAGTCCTTGAGTTTCTGAATTCTTTGGAGGTTCCGGTCTACGTCGTACCAGGAAACTGGGATTGGACTGCAGAACCGGATCATAGGTGGACTTTCTTGCGTAGGAATCATTATGCATCTCTTCTGCGCGGTCTTTCCAATATTCATGATGTGCACAGACGTACCGCCCGGACCGGATGTTGTTCCATCATAGGTTACGGTATCTCTTCGGGTCCGGAGCTCCCCCTGGAAGGGATATTCACTGAAGAAGAATGGAATGAGCTGCATCAGGATTATCGGCAGCTCAAGCGCAAGTATACTGCTCGTTTCAAACGTGCCAAAGATCCCGTCATATTCCTTTCTCACAATGTTCCTTTCTCTACTCCGTTGGATATCATCAGGAACCCGGAGTCTCCGCGTCACGGAGAGCATATGGGATCCCTCTTGGTGCGAGAGCTGTGCGAACAACAACAGCCGCTTGTCTGCATCGCGGGGCACATGCATGAACATTTCAAGAAGACCCGCATCGATGAGACGGTTGCGCTGAACGCTGGTGCGGGGCCGGGCAGGAATATTGTCCTGGAGATTGAGGATGGAAAGATACAGCTGCTCCGTTTTCTCAGGAAGTGATCTGGCACGGCAGGTATCCAAAAACTATTTAAAGTGTTCATCGATGCCTTAGCCATACGCCTCTTTGGCTCAGTGGTAGAGCGCTACCTTGGTAAGGTAGAGGTCCCGGGTTCAACTCCCGGAAGAGGCTTTTGATAGTTTTGGGGAGTTGAACGAAGTTGTCTTCAAAGTGCTTGCATTTTCAAGGCCAGGGGGCATCAGTTCCCGTGCAACTCCTCGAAAAGAGGCTTTTTTGAATGAGACCGCACCATCTAGCTTTGACCGTCCGCGACTTGGACAAATCATTATCTTTCTATACTGAACTGCTACCATTCAAGCAGATTGACCGATTCACAAAGCCACATTGGGACGGCGAGGCCGCAGTCGTTAGTCTGGATGGCTTCAGATTGGAACTGTTCAGTTGGGAAACTGTTGAAGGAGAGGTACAGAAAGGTGTAGATCTGCATAGGCTGGGGTATAACCATTTCGGGATCGAAGTGGAGGATGTCCGGGAAGTCTACGAGCGTCTGAAGGATGCTGGTGTGACCATACAGGAACCGAAATCGGGTACGACGTGCACTTCTTATTGTTTTCTTGAGGACCCTGATAGGAATGCAATCGAGCTCTATCAGAGGTAGGGATCATGATCACTAGTCTGCTTGCTCTGTCGGTTGATAAAGCCTTTATCCTGGATATTGCTGTACTCATAAACCTCATCACTTTGGGCGGTATTGCTGGCGTCATCACGCAGAAGGCTCGTTGTGCGGGCATCCCGGATTGGCTGAAAGGGGTCGTTATTGTAGACGCCTGTCTGATACTGATAGTGGGTTTGCCGGTCACTTTTGTGGCTTTGAGAGCGCACGAGTACTTGCCGTCTCTGATGTTGGCTGTGCAGGCTTGTGTTTGTGCAATCTTAATGATTTCTGTGGCAGGCGCATGTGTTGGATGGGCATATGGGAAAGTAGTTTTACGGTGCAATGCTTGAGTCAACTCTTGTCAGAAACAAGGTGGCTGATTGACACGAGTATTTTTAAATCAGTACCATCCAAAAACAAGCATGCACCCAAAGCATTCACTCATTCATCTTTCTATTTTCCATTTGATGGTATCAACAGCGCGTGCAGGACTTTTCGCGTATGTGCCACGGCTTTTTGAGAATCTGCTGGGTAATTTATGGTTGGTCGGCCTCATTTTGTCCATTCCATGGCTTCTCAACGTCTTTTTTGACACAATCATCGGAAAACTCAATGAGAAATTTTCGCCACGTCTCATGCTCACCACAAGTATGGTATTGTTGATCCTTGTTTCGGTTCTGTATTATATCTCAGGCAATCTCATTATCGCTCTTGCTGCATTGTTTCTTTATGGATTCGCAGTAGATCTTTACATGATACCCGCTTATTCATCACTGCTGCATTTTACCCCGGAGAAACGAAGTAGTTTTTTTGACGCAGTCTTCTATTCTTCAGGAGCGCTGGGATGGACGCTAGGGCCTCTTATTGCTGGATTCATATTCTCTCACTTCCTCAATAAAGATGTATTCATCTTTTCAGGTCTGGCATTTGCAGCTACATTCATCTACTGCGTATTCACCTTCAGCAGTAAACCGATAGCGAGAAAAACACAAAAATTCAAACTATCCCAATTCATTCAAGGGATAACCAGCATCAAAAGGCTTTCTCCACTGCTCAGGATGTCTTATTCTCTTATATTCATAACGACATTCATAGATGATCTACTCAACATGATCACACCCTTGTACATTTTCTCTCTCAATATCGATCCACTATATGTAGGATTAACATTGGCAGCTTTCTCGGCTCCATCATTTTTAATCAGGTTGCCTGCTGGATTTCTTGAAGATTTTTCAGATAAGACTGTAATCATTCTCCCAGTTCTCGTGGTTATGGGAGTGCTTGTAGTATTATTGAGTATATTGACCCATCCGTTGTTTATCGTGCCGGTAGCATTCTTCATCGCAACATGTCATGCCATCTTGGGACCAGCAATAGGGGGTATCATTATTGCAGAAAACGCGTACCATCACACATCAATGAACGCTTCATTACGTATTATATTGGAAAATTCAGCTACCGTCAGTGGGTACATACTTGGTACATTAGCGGCGTTCTTTTTCGGGTATCAGATTATGTACTTTCTTATTGGAGCTGGAATATTCACGACAGTCATCATTTTACGGAATCGTTACCCTGCTCTTTCTTTCTCAAAGATTATTCGTCATAGTGTAATATAGAAACTGAAAAAAAGAAAAAACGACAAGATTCCTGCTTATTTCCTTTTCTTGCGGGATTTCTTGCGGCCAGTAGCCATAGAGACAGCACCAGCAGCAGCACCGATCGCAGCACCGATACCAGCAGCGATGAGCGCCGCTTTCTCCGGGTTCTTCTCGATATAGGTCTTGACCTTCTTCTCAGCTGCCGTGAACTTCTTCTTGGCTACATCCATGTTCTTCTTGGCGCGCTTCTGCAGTATTTGTGCTTGCTTCTTGGCTTCATCAGCCTTGGCCTTTGCAGCAGCCTGCAATGTAGGCGATGCGCGTGAAGCCTTCTTAGTGGCCCTTTTTGGTGCAGCACGCTTCTTTGTCGTTTTCTTCTTGGCAGTCTTTCTCTTTGCCATTGTGGATCATTCTCCTCCTTTCTGTTGTTTCTCTTGTGTGAGTTGACGGACCCGTATGATGAGCCCGACCACGATCACGATGATACCCATGATGCCGAATGCTTCATAGAACCACAGCCCCAAATCTTCGATGAGGAAGAAGAGGACTGCCAGGATGATAAGAAGTGCTCCTACTCCCATGAGGGCAGCGCTCTTGAGTCGTCCCAGGATGCGGTCCTCGATGATCATGACCCGCTGTTCCGCCTTGTCCAACAGGATGTCAGCTTCCTGATTGACTTGAGAGAAAACATTAGAGAAAAGTGCTTGTGATACAGTAGAGATCCCTTCACGTACTTGTGCGAAAATGGTTGTCCACGAATGCTTATCCTCTTTTTTGCGTGCCATGTGATTATCCCTCTTTTTAATATGCTTAACTAACAAACCGCTATATAAATAACTTCCGATTTGAGCATGCTGTTTTCTCGTAAACTATTAAAGCTTCCTTGCACAAAGGTTCACGTATGGGAAGGTTGTATAGGGCGCAGCTGAATCCTGCATTGAAGGCGGTCTCTTTGATCCTGTTCGGGATTATTCTTGCAGCTCTGTTGATATTCTATATCGCTCTGGGAGGACTTTTCGAGCAGGGCAAGCTTCTGTTTGCGCAAAGACTGATCCCATTTGTAGTAATATTCTGTATCGTCTGTATCGTTATCCAGTATTTTATCATTTTCAAGTTCATGTTCTACATCCGGCTTGACGACGAACAGGTTTCGGTCAAGATCGGCGGTCTTTTCCCTAAGCGGTTCAAGTATGATTTTATCCATAGCATCTCTTTCGAGAGCAATAGGTTAAAGAGCATCGACCTTGCCAAACCGATAGAATGGCCGTCGCACATGGTATTTCCAGACACAAAGAAGTTCTTGCAGGATTTTGAGCAGCGATACCGGGAGAATACCGGACGTGAGCTTGTGCGAGTGCATAAATGGACATCATAAGGTTTATATCTCATCGCGGGCCGCGATTGTGTATGGAAGAGAGACAAGCAGAGCTTTTGATCCGGAGATATGCACCTGGCCGGGCAGCAGAAATAATTTTGTCGCATTCACATCTTGTGATGGAAAAGGCTCTGTCGATTGCTGGCATCATTCCGGAGGTAGATCTGCAGTTTCTAAAAGTCGCTTCTTTGCTGCATGATATAGGAGTGTCTATGTGCCATGTGCCGGAGATAGGGTGTATGGGAGATCAGCCGTACATCTGTCACGGGATAGAGGGTCGTAAGATTATGGATGTGGAAGGATATCCTGCCATCGGGCTGGTGTGTGAACGTCATATCGGGGTTGGTTTACGGAAAGAAGATGTCATGTCCCGTCGGTTGCCCTTGCCGTTGCGCGATATGCTACCAGTCTCCATGGAGGAGAAGATTGTATGCTATGCTGATCTTTTCTTCACTAAGACACCCGGAAAAGAGTTACATGAGAAGAGCGAGGATCAGGTGTTGGATCAGCTGCGTCGGTACGGAGAGGAACAGGTGGAGAGATACTTTGCGCTGAAAAGGGCAGTGCTTGCTGGTAGGTAATTCTGCAGACGGACCAGAGCGCGGTAGGATGTTTCGAGATATTCGAGAAAAGAGATGTTGATGCTCAAATTCTGCGATAAGAAAAGATGCGAGGGGCGGGATTGTTTCGAGTGATACGAGAAACTCGAAGGAACTTATGTTCCTGAAGATGTTCAAATCCCATAAAAAAATGCGAGGGGCGGGATT
>CAZMDB010000001.1:46719-49270 GCA_964565095.1 uncultured Methanosarcinales archaeon
AACTTATGTTCCTGAAGATGTTCAAATCCCATAAAAAAATGCGAGGGGCGGGATTGTTTCGAGTGATACGAGAAACTCGAAGGAACTTATGTTCCTGAAGATGTTCAAATCCCATAAAAAAATGCGAGGGGCGGGATTTGAACCCGCGAATCCACTAAGGAACAGGATATCTTACATGTGTTCCTATCCACATGGATAGGTGTCCCATCACGGATATGCCTTAAGTCCTGCGCATTTGGCCAGGCTTTGCTACCCTCGCATAGGGAGTCATGAAATCCAAGTATTTTTTAAATGTTTGTGAAGTCTGTGTAAAAAAACGTGAAGTCCTCTGCGTGGGCTGTCATATCGCATCGAAGGGGCTGTAAGCCTTTAGGGTCACCAGAAGCGTATGTTGCTGCGGGTTTGCCGTGGGTCGGCAAATATTTAAATGAAAACTGACTTACAGGTGTATGCGAGTTATCAGTAAACAGGAGTTCTTTGATAAGCAGGAGTTTTTTGTGAATGAGATCAAGCGCGGTGCAGTATTCATCTATCCTACTGATACGATCTATGGTATCGGATGCAATGCGATCGTGGATGCGCCTGTGCAGCGTGTGCGTGAGATTAAGAATAGATACACCCGGCCATTCTCGGTGATTGTTCCTGGGAAGGAATGGATCCGTGAATACTGTGAGATGACGCCTGAGATAGAAGAGTGGCTGGATAAGCTTCCAGGACCTTATACTCTGATCCTGAAACTGAAGCAGAAAGGACTCATCTCTGAAGCGGTGAATTCCGGCGGGGGCACGATCGGTGTACGGATCCCTGATCATTGGTGTGCGCAACTTGTGGAAAAGGTGGGTTATCCGATAGTCTCTACTTCAGCAAATCATGTCGGTGAGGAGTTCATGACCAGCATGGATAATCTTGCCTCGGATATCGGGAATAAGATGGACTTCATAGTATATGAGGGGGAGATCAAAGGACGCCCGTCACGTCTGGTCAATCTTGCGGTATCGACTCCACAGATCACAGAAAGATAGGTGGTACGATGAAGGTTCTTGCATCAGGAGATATCCATGGAGACAGCAGTCTGGCCGAGAAACTAGCGGCTACGGCTGCGGACAAGAAAGTGGATCTGGTGGTGTTATGCGGTGATCTCGGTAACATGCAGGATGTGCCAAAGAATGTGCTCGGCCCTTTTGCGAAGCGTAAGCAGAAGGTGCTGATTATTCCTGGAAATCACGATTCATTCGCTACAGCTGATTTTCTGGCGGAAGTATATGGGGCTACGAATCTGCATGGGTATACCGCGGTCTATGATGGAATCGGTTTTTTCGGATGCGGGGGGGCGAATATAGGCATGGAGCAACTTCCAGAGGACGAGATATTCCATATCCTCAAGAAGGGTTTTGAAAAAGTCAAGCGGTATGGCAAGAAAATTCTAGTGTCTCACGTCCATCCGACAGGGGTGAAGATGGAGCAGTTTTCCAGTTTTGTACCAGGATCACGGGGTCTGCGTCGCGCTATCGATGAACTCAAGCCGGATCTGGTGTTATGCAGCCATGTGCATGAAGCTAGTGGTATTGAAGAGAAGGTAGGGACCACCAGTGTTATCAATGTCAGCAGGGACGCGCGCATATTGGATCTGTAGTCACAGATTCTTTGTCAGATTCATGAGGAACTCTTCTGCGAATTGTTCTTTCTCCCGATAGGTTTTCTGGCATTCCGGAAGATAGCAGTGAAATTTTCCAAGGATGTGCTGTTCTATATAGGTGATTGTCTGGTTCAGTGTCTGTCCTTTTGCAGTCCCGGTCACAAGCGATTTGGTGATGAGGAAGGTTTTCCCCCCTTCCAGAAGATGTGCATCGTGCAATATCATTGCTTCTATGGAATAGGGCATACCATCTTTCTGTGATCCTTTTGCTACCTCGATTATCTGGCGTATTCTTGCAGGGGATAGATCCTGTTCGTGCAAAAACATGCGTACGCCCTGTTCATCCAGATGGATAACTCCGTGCAGGTAGGCGCCGAGCGTCAGCAACTCTTCATCTGCTTCATACTTCTTAGCAATCTCCATCGCCTTTCTTATCAGTCGCTCTATATGCTCGACACCATGCATGAGATCCTTTTGTCTATAATAAGGCAGCGCGAATTTTTTGGTGCACTGGAGTAGTTCCATAAGTGTTTTCTGTGCAATAGATGGTTCTTATACATTTGTATTTGCTCTCAAGAGTATCATCTCCGAAGACGCAGTACAGCTGACAGATCAGGCCAGAGGTCCATGGCAGTGCGTGAGAAGACACGGAAGCTTCCTGTTTCTGCTTCACAGGAGAACTCATCCCAATAGTATGTTTGTCTGTCAAAACTTTCCACATAATCACAGATATAAGGAGTATTCGTGAAACCTTCGTAGGAGACACCAAGATACTCGATCATCCTTCCCTCCTGTAGACTCCATTTCGCATCCTTGATGCCCAGGACTTTTTGTGCGCCGTTCTTTGCCAGGTAGAGCGAATCAAAGTTAGAACTCTCTGCAAGGTAGTCGAGTACATCAAGAGCGATCAAAGAT
>CAZMDB010000002.1:0-37156 GCA_964565095.1 uncultured Methanosarcinales archaeon
ATCCAGACTTCGTCTCCTACTTTTGCCCGGATATATTCTATTTCAGGATTGACCATTACTGCAAGATTGAAGGGAATGGTCCATGGGGTGGTGGTCCAGATTATGAGATATTCGTTCTCTTTGTCTTTAAGCTTGAATTTGACAAAGATTGATGTATCAGTAACGGTATGATATTCCAGTTCGTGTTTTGCAAGAGCGGACTCTGCATTGGCACACCATGTCATGGTTCTGAGGCCTTCGTATAGTCGCCCCTTTTCGTGTGCCTGTTTGATGAGCCACCATTCGGCGTCCATGAATTTTTTTGTAATAGATTGATAGGCGTTCTCAAAATCCATCCAGACGCCGAGCCGCTTGAAGTCCTCGTTCATCGCAAGCATGTTGTCAACAGCTGTCTTTTTGCACTCTTCAAGGAATTTTTCTGTGCCGATCTGAGCGATATCCTCCTTGCTTGTCAGACCTAATCGCTTCTGTGTCGCATTTTCGACCGGCAGACCGTGCATGTCATATCCAGCTCTGTCCCAGACGTCGAATCCCTGCATGCGCTTGATCCTAAGAAACATGTCCTTTAGTGATTTATTCCAGGCAGTACCGATGTGGACTTTCCCAGAGGTGTAGGGAGGCCCGTCAAGGAAATAGAATGGCTTTGCGCCTTTGACTTTGTCCTTGGCCTTCCGGTAAATGTTATTCTGCTGCCAAAAATCAAGGATTGTCGGCTCTATCTGTTGCGGATCGTACTTGTCTGCCATCACGAGGAGATATTGAGGGGTAATTTATAAATATTTAGGGAGGTTTTTACGTAACACAAAGACATTGTTTATCTTGGTTATTCCGCTCTGCTGCAATGCAACGCTTAGTTCCTTGCGAGCAACTACAACCACCCCGTACCTCTACCATAACTCCCCATGTATCCCAGCATTCTGCATCTTCATCAAAAAAGAATCCTCCACCAAGCACTCTTCCTGAAATACCACCTGATGAAGGTGCATCTGCACATTCCCACTGTCCTGTCCCCGAGACGTTGAATTTGATAATCTGATCTGTAGCACACGTCGGAAGAGAGGAGCCACTGTTAGCCTTACAACAACGGGCAAATATGCGATTCTCTCCAACCTGATCACCTACGCAAGTATTGGCTTCCATAATCTCATCATTATCACTTGGTTGATTTACGGTACTGGCTGAACAACCTGTCATGATCCATCCGTTTTCCAAATTACATGTAAGTGCAGGCGCTCTATCACTACTGCGAAGGCTCGTGATAAAAACATCACTAAAAGAATAATCAACGCCTGCAGTTGAAGTTTCAATATTCGTACTCTGGATACCGGTATCTTGAGTTTGACTTGCCAAACCGGTGACACACTCAAAACCCGCTATGCCACTAACATCTCCACACTCCCATGCACCACTCGTATCATTATAGACAACAGTCTGGCCATCGCCGCAGGTCGGAAGGGATGAATCAGAGCCGCCTGTAACCGCATCTTCCTGCACGTAATAGCCCTCGAGATAGAAGTGTATACCGTAGCAAACATTTCCCTGTTCAGCCGTTGTAACATTCCATGGCATAACTGACGGATTACTTGAATCCAAGGGGACAACAATAGTTCCCTGATTCTGCCCTTCTCCATCACCATCTGAATACTCTCGCCCATCAACGTGAGCAACAGGCCGATTTGCTGCACCCGCAGAAAGAAATACCACAGAATTGCCCGCATTGGAATCAACATTTATCAGCCCCCTCAGCATTGCATGAGTTGCTCCGTCAGGGACGGATGGTAATGAGAGCGTACCACTCTTCGTATGCTCAGGAGTATCTTGATTAGTAACACCGATACGTTCGAAATGGTTGTAGTGCGGCACAAACGTCAGACCGGAAAGAGGGGTTGATGATCCGCCACTCCCTGCACTCGAACCCGCGCCATATCCTTGAACCTCAAGACGATATCTTTGAGGAGTATCAGCGTCACCAACTAGCCAATCTACTTTACCTCCCTCAACAGGGATCCACATACCGTTACTATTCGGTCTGTACGAGTCAAAATGACTTTCGACCAAATATTTCCATGTGCTTTGAGAGGGTAGTTTATACTTTATATGTGAGCCTTCGCCTTTTACAGCATCATCAATTGTTCCAAACAATAAAATTTCTTTTGTATCTGCAGGTAGCCCTAAATCGCTTACATTAATAGTTCCAGTTCCACCGGAGCTTCCATTAAGATAAATTACTTCAGGATCATCAAGTATATGTCTCTCTATTGAATCACCAGAACCTCCACTTTCTCCAGATCCTGATCCTATGCAACCATTGCTATCACAGATCGTTCCGCTCGCTTTGATATTGCCTACAACATCCAACCTTTCGCTCGGATTACCGTTATTGAGGCCCACATAGCCCGTTTCATGATCGATCACCATGTGATTGTATCCATTGGTAGGCGTTTCGAAGTACCCGATGTGCAGATCATCCTCTGAATAGTTGCCACTATCATTCTTGTGCGCAATGTACCAGCGATTATTGCCATCTACTGTCTCATCATCCAGATAGACGCCAGAATATATCTGGCTATCTGATCCTGCTATCGCAACATATCCTTGGGTGGTGCTTGCTTTCACCCTGACTCCTTGGCTCGTCTGGACGACACCGTCGACGTCCAGCTTATGCTGAGGATTCTTAGTTCCGATACCCACGTTCCCGCGATAGACGTACGAATCGCCATCAGCTCTGAGGACAGTGGAGATATCATCATCATGGTAGATGGCCAACTGTCCCGGTCCTGAGTCCGAGGGCCTGCGTATGTTGACATCTCCGTCTCCAGGAATGATATTGATTGACCCGTCATTTGTGCGGATGCCTTGATTCTCACCGGAGGGTATAAGTTGAATCCATCGACCGGATTCGTCCTCTGCGCGAATATTGTCAAGAACTCTGAGTTCTTTTTCCAAGATAATATGCTGTAGTGTAACTTCCATCTGACTGGCAAGCGTATCACTTATCGAGGGCACCCATATCTCATCGAATTCATGATACTGCGCTGGTGCTGCCGACACAACAGAAACTACCATTATCGCAAGAAGAAAGACCGTGATATATTTTGCCTGCCGCATTCTACTACCCTCTTTAGAACAAATCCGTGATTGGAACTTTAAAAATATTACCTTTCTCCAAACCTTGCAGCACTTAAACGATATCTCCGCACTACCAGAACTGCGCAAAAATCACTGTTATCCGCAGTCCTCCGCTTCTTTTATAAAACAGCAGCAACATAACAGTACCGACAAATAATAGCAGTTCAATGGTGATACCAATGGTACAAAATGCAACAACTGAAGTTTTCAAGACTACACTAGCAGAATCCGACAAGCCGGTGGTCGTCGATTTCTGGGCGCCCTGGTGCGGACCCTGCCAACGTATGGGCCCCATCTTTCAGGAATTGGCAGATGAGCTTGCTGACCAGATGACGCTAATCAAGGTGAATGTGGATGAAGAGGGTGCTCTTGCACAGCAGTTCGGCATCCAGTCCATCCCATCGATCGTGATCTTCAAAGACGGAAAAGAGGTCGACAGGATTATGGGCGTTGCTCCGAAAGATACACTGAAGCAACAGATAGAGCAGATCGCCGCAGACTGATTGCACTGATCGAACGCTGACCAAGAAGGAGGAGAAAAGATGAAGGATCTCTATCATAAGCTGCTCAAGGCACTGGCACACTTCCAGGTAGAGCATCCTGTTTTTTCCCTCCTCCTTATCGCCGCCCTGACCACGATGATATTCGGTGGAGTCGGCCAGGTGCGTACGGTTGCTTCCCTGGAACAGATGATGCCCAAGGAAGTAGAAGAGATCAAAGCATTCGATACCCTGCGCGACAATCACATGGGACAAGACATGATTGCCGTGGTCGTGCAACTGGACCGACATTCCAGCCTTGAAGAAGAAGCAGTCATGGATATGCGTGACTATGAAGTATACTCCTATGTACGGACACTCAAGGATGCGATGGCAGATGAGCCTGATGTACTGGAAGTATATGCCTTCAGTGATATCATCGATCTCCAGACCGGAGATGATGCGCCCGTGGACCAACATACCTATACTGCGCTCATGCAGGAATCCTGGGCCGCTGGACTCATGGATGAATACATCAATGATGACGCCCGGATCACCATCGTGCTTGCGACGACCGATGTCAGCGCAGATGATCCCAGGATGAACCTGCTATCCAGCCAGATCAGAGAACATGTGAGCAGCATAGGGAAACCCCCGGGCACAGAAATCCTCTTTACCGGGACACCTATCATCCAGCAGCGTCTGGGAGATCTTATCAGCGCCGACCGGAAAAATACGCAGTGGATTTCCACTTTACTGGTCTTTATCATCACGATGATCATCTTCGGTACGTTTACCAGCGCCCTGGTTCCTATAGTGATCGTGACTCTCAGTGTCAATTGGCTATACGGTACAATGGGCTATGCAGGCCTTCCCATATCTACGCTTGCAGGAGGAGTGGCTGCTATGGTGGTCGGTATCGGCATAGACTTCGCTATCCACATCATGAATAAATTCAAGTATGAACGGAAAAAGGGCCTGTCAGTAAAACAGGCTATCGAGCAGGCGGTGGTGGATACAGGAACTGCGCTGACTGCTACGTCAGTAACTACTATTGCTGCGTTCCTTGCCTTCCTGGTAGGAGTCATGCCAGAGATGGGACGCTTCGGCATCCTCATGGCTATCGGCATCAGTTACTCGCTGCTGTTCAGTCTTGTGGGTCTGCCCGCTCTCCTGGTCATCGAGGAGCGTCTGATCTATGCGCTACAGAAAAAAATGGCCTTCGGGGTCGAGGGAGAGCTTCATCTTGTCAGTGATCGGCCCGGCTGCGAACCCA
The DNA here is from genome assembly GCA_964565095.1 of uncultured Methanosarcinales archaeon. GTDB lineage: Archaea > Nanobdellota > Nanobdellia > Woesearchaeales > DATGWN01 > CAZMDB01. The sequence goes on from CAZMDB010000002.1 coordinate 4,885, forward strand.
GCCAGCATCCGTTTAGCTTGCGCACCATCGCCAAGAAACTGATGGGAAAGAGAAGACCGCCGACATCAGGTGTTCAGGGGGGTAAAGAATGAATCTCGAAAAGATTGCGAGATGGATTGTCGGAAATCAGATACGGCGTCCGCTGCTCTTCCTCGCTGCCTTTGCAGTGATTACGCTATTACTGGTGCCAGGGATTTTCCAGCTAGTCTCCCATGTGGAGCCTTCTTTGGAGAAGGTCCTGCCACAGGACATCCGGCAGGTGCGCACGATGAACGAGATGCGCACCCAGTTTGGTGCTGACATGATGTATCTGCTGGTCTATGCAGACCCTCCTGTCACAGATATCCGTAATCCGCAGTTCCTGTCGTACGTCGATAGTCTGGGACAAAAGATACGCACCCGTGAACATGTCGAGGATGTACAATCAGTGGTGGACCGAATACGCCTGCAGCATCAGAACATCCCGGGAAGTCTTGCGCAGACCGAAGATATCCTTGCACGTGATCCTTTCGCTGCACAGTTCATTTCCGAAGATTACAGCTTCACCGTCATACGAGTCCGCTCTGATACAGGCGCAAGCGCTGAACTTGTGACAAAGGTAATTGAAGGGATAGAAGCGGATATCGCCTCCCTTGAGCCTGTCAACCCTGGTGCCCGGGTGCAGATCACCGGATTCAACGCAATAGATAAGGCGACCTTTGAGGTCATCATGTCGGATTTCCTGCGGATAACCATAATCAGTATGCTACTGGTGGGTATTGTTGTTTTTGCTACCTTCCGGTCGTTGAGAAAAGGCATGCTCCCGATGGTCGTGGTGATGACCGCGCTTCTGTGGACTATGGGAATTGTCGGATATCTTGGGCTTACCATCACTGTGGTCTCCATGGTCGCAGCTGCTATGATCATGGGGCTTGGTATCGATTTCGGCATCCATGTGGTCCATAGCTACTACCATCTGCGACAAGAGGGGAAGGGCTCAAAGAGTGCTATGAAAGACACAATGCAGGAGCTTCTGCGAGCGATGATGGGAGCCTCCTTCACGACCATATCCGGGTTTTTAGCTCTGCTGTTCGGCATCCTGCCAGCAATGAAGAACCTAGGAATCATACTTGCTATCGGCATATTCACTACTTTGCTTGGCGCGGTATTCCTGCTGCCGGTAATCGTGGTGCTTACTGACCGACAAAAAACAACTGTAAGGTGATACTCATGAAAGACATGCACAATCAAGAAACAAGAAAGAAAACGAGAATGACATACAAGACGATAATGACACTGCTCCTTTTCGCAGTTGCTCTTGTAGCCATACCCTCAGCATCTGCAGGCCTAGCCCTGGATCAGATCACATTCGACCCAGCCATCATTGCAGCTGGAGACACGGTGGATATCGTCATACAGTACAGGGATAATGCTGTGCCGGATGACGACAGCCGCATCGGCGATCCAGATTACACGTTCCGCGTACGCATTGCTCCGGATGACGAACTGACCCGTGATTATGTGACGATTGAAGATGCACAGGGCGATAACACGCATGGGAGTGTGTTACGCGGAGCGTATTACAGCAAGCGGTTCCGAGTGCGCGTCGATACTGATGCTCCAGCAGGCTCGTACGAGTTCCGTCTTATCGGACAATGGTATAAGAATGGAGCTCCTGAAGGAGGAGAGCAGTCTGTGCGTTTCCAGATGCCAGTCAAGAGAGAGGGTATCATCCTTGATGTAGCAAGCCTCACTACACTGCCTTTGGAAGTGCGTCCGGGCGACAACTATGTCGAGATCCATACGTTCCTTGAGAACGTGGGAGAAAAGGATGCAAAATTTGTGGAAGTGGTTCTGGAAAGCCCTGAAGGCATCGAACCATCCTATTCAGATAACAACCGTGTCTGGGCAGGCCGGGTCAATAGTGGAGAGCAGAAAGAAACTGTCTTTTCCCTGGATCTTGATGAGGATCTCAAGCCGGGAGTCCACATGATCCGCTATCAGTTATCGTACATGGATGTGGATGACAATATGTATAGCAAATCGATCGAGCTCCCGCTTCGCGTGAAAGGTCGCCCGTATCTGGAAGTGGTCTCCAGCAAAGGGACAGCATATGCTGGATCTAACGGACAATTGCAGGTAGTGATCAAGAACACGGGATCCGAAAGTGCGGAATCTGTTGATGTGCGTATCATCAAACAGAATGCACAGCCCTTCAGCATAGATGTCCGTAGTGACTACATCGGAGAACTGGAGACCGGTGAGGAAGGAACAGCGATATTCGAGATTGATGTGTCACCTGATGCTGCAATCAAAGAGCATGATCTCAAACTGCTCATCCGATCAAAAGGAGACAGCGATGAAGGTGATGATACCATCTACACCTACAATCGCAGGGCGGCCTTCACCGTCGATGGCAAAGCTCCCAACAAGCTGCTGTGGACGGGAGGTATCGCTGGCGCGATAATTGTGGCAGTGTTTGCCGTGTATACGATGAAGAAAGGAGGTAGTAAAAAATGAAAAGACTGAGAAGAGAGAATGTTATCCGGATCTTTGCAGGAGGTCTGGTGTTCATATCAACGCTACTCGGGGCACTGCATAACCCCTACTGGCTGCTGCTGACCATGTTTGTGGGACTTAATCTGTTCCAATTCGGATTCAGCGGCTGGTGTCCACTGGATATTATGCTCAGGAAGCTTGGTGTCCCTCGCTGACGGATATGCAGAAAGGACAGAGAAGGTCTTTGGCGGGCAAGAAGATATGGTCGGCTGCAGGAATTCTGAATCTTTTGTGATTCTGGAGACACATATGCTTTGATAACGATAGATTGAAAAATCCGAAGATGCTATGGTGATGCTATGATAGACTTTGCATGCACGGAATTCAGGCTTGATGAGATCATCAAGTGCGGACTGGGACTGACCAAGGCTGAGTATCAGATCTTCACATTCCTTGTGGAGCATGGTGATGATGCATATACCACGGACATGCTGGAGAAGGGATTGGACCTAGACCGCACAACTATCCAGAGGACTGTGAAGAAACTGCATGAGCGGCAGGTCGTAGAGCGCCATCAGCGCAACCAGGAGGGCGGGGGTTATTTCTATCTCTATCAGTCGAAGCCGAAACCTGCTATACGCAAGGTGTTTCTCGACATTGTCCACAACTGGATGCGTACAGTTGAGACACATCTGAAAGAATGGTGATCAGATCCACTCGTTCCTTCTGAAATACAGATAGATCGCAAGCGACGAGACTGCCATGAGTCCGAGCGAGAAAAAATATCCATACCTCCAATGCAATTCCGGCATGTACCGGAAATTCATTCCATAGATGCTTGCGATAAGCGTGGGGATAAGGATGATGGAACCATAGACAGTAAGTTTCTTCATTGCCTCATTGAGCCGGTTCGAGATTCCTGAAACGTGGATCTCCAGGGTCGAAGTGATGATCTCGCGAAGCGTCTCGATAAGATCTATCAACTGCGTTATGTCATGATAGATGAATTGCAGCTGGCCAAAATGCTTCTTTCCTATGTATCCTGAATATCCTTTCTGCAATGCAAGAACCACTTCCCGATTTGCTGTCAAAGCCTTATAGAAATAAATAAGCGTTTTCTTGATAGAAAAGATTTCACGTACAACCTCTTTGGCAGTGGGATCAGCAAAGATGAGATCTTCGAGTTCATCAAGATGATCCTCCATTATGTCTGCCACCTTCTGGTATACTCGCATCATCTCTCTGAATATGAAACAGAACAGATCTGCCGGACCTGCGACTTGGCCCAGGCCATCTTGCAGCTGGGATGACACATCATCAAATGTACTGAAATGTTTCTTATGAAGAGTAATCAGTACAGAATCGTTGATATAAAATGCGCAGGAGGTTGTAAAGCTTTCATTCTTTTCAGATAAGAATGGAACACGAAGGATTATCTCTGCATATCCATCTATGCCCGACACGCGAGAGTGTTCGTCTTCATCCAAAGCACGCTTGAATTGCCGTATAGGAATTCCCGTTTTCTTACTCAATTTGCTGAGTTCTTCTGCTGATGGATCTTCTACATTGAGCCAACTGCCTTTGGGAAGCTTGGGCATTGCCGACCCATGAGAACTGTGCTTCTTTTTCCTGATGTGATATAGACTGAACATCTTACTCGCAGAATACTCGGCAGGCACAGATTATAAACATTCGTAATGCCCTGAGCGTAACAAAATCACTCGATAGTAAGAGTTCTCGCTACAGTTTCTATACGCGCTCCGTCAGTGGAATTGACCACTGCGAAAAAGGTATATTTCCCGTCAGCACCATTCGGGATAATATTGAAGGTATGTGAGCAGGTTCCGCCGTCAGGAATGGTTCCGCACTCGTGATAGGCTGCTCCGTCGATGTAAAAGGGTGATGCAGAGACATTGGAGAGTATTCCTTTGTCCCTGATGGGTGCCCGGGCGGATCTGCCGATCAACTTCATGCCTGAGGCTGTTTCGCGTTGCTCATCGGTCTTGAGGATAGTGTAGTATACCTTGACATCATAGACAAACTCTTTCTCCGGTGCTGCAGCGCTGATCGCTGTACTCTCCAACGTCTTCTTCTGGTCCGGATACAGCACGAGGGGCAGGTTTTCTGAAAGAGTAGTATTGCCCACGTCGATACGCGTTATCTGCACCGCTTGACGATAGTTGTTGCCTAGTTCCAATTCAAGGCCGTTGTCAGTGAGCCAGTAGCTATTGATACCCACTTCCTGACTCATCAGCTTGTTGCGCATCATCCTCTCCTTGCCCATGCTTCCCAACTGGAAAAAATCCGTGTAGAGCGCTAATGAGACAGCTATGATGATCAGGATGATGCTGATGATTGACAGCATCTCTATACTCGTCTGCCCTCGTCGTCTCAATAAAATTGCGCCTAAGAGCAGAGATGATATGAGAATCTGGCAGAGGAAATACGTCAGCCAGTTTCCAGCAGGGATCGGATCCATGTAGAGTGTGACCCCCTGGCAGGTCCCTCCAGTACAGCTGTACTCTTATAAATGTTACCGAAGAAGCGCAAAAAGACAGATGATAAAAGAAATCCATGCCCTGCACAGCTACATTTTCCTATGGTTACTCAAAGACACAACCGGACCCTCAGTTGAATTCCAATATGTTGGTCGATTTCGCTACGACTTTTCAGGTAACTTTTTAAATAACGTAAGCAGCAAGTCCATTGAGGTATCACTATGGTATGGCTTATCGTACTCGGCATCATTGTCGTCATCATTCTGGCATCAGGCATCAAAGTGGTATATGAGTACGAACGTGGTGTAAGGTTCACTCTCGGAAAATTATCGGGCATAATGGAGTCAGGACTGCGGTTCGTCATCCCGATCATCCAGACATACCAGAAGGTGGATATCCGTGTCAAGACTGTGGATGTGCCCGACCAGGAAGCAATGACAGGAGACAATATCTCGGTCACAATCAATGCGGTTATCTATTACAAAGTGCGTGACGCCAAGAGAGCTATCGTTGAGGTACAGGATTTCTACTATGCGATCAGCCAGCTTGCTCAGACGACCATGCGCAACATTGTCGGTGAATTCGATCTTGACAGTCTCCTGTCCAACCGCGAACAGGTTTCCAACAAGATCGAAGAGATTGTCGATAAGGCTACGGACCCATGGGGCATCGAAGTAGTCAGCGTAGAGCTCAAGGACATCGTGCTTCCGCAGGATATGAAGCGTGTCATCGGACGTCAGGCTGAAGCTGAACGGGAACGGCGAGCAGTTATTATCAAGAGCGAGGGAGAAGTCAAGGCTTCAGAAAATCTGGCAAAAGCAGCTGAGACTCTCACTGCAAGCAATGGATCGCTGCATCTGCGCACACTGCATACGCTCAATGATCTTTCCGGCGACCAATCCAATACCGTCATATTCGCAGTCCCTATCGAGGTTCTTCGTGCGTTTGAGAGCATGAGTGGCGGACCTGTACGTGATATGGTCGATTCTATCGCCAAGAAAGTCAAGAAAGCAAAAAGATGATCGGCTCTGGACCTAGTTGATCTATCCAGTTAATCTAACAGCTGATTACAACTTCGGATATACATCTGTCTGCATACTGACACGCACGGTCTTTGCTGCATACCCTTGCTGCTCTACCAGGTCACGAGAAGTCATAGCACTCTCTGCAAACATGATCAGTTCGTCTTTCAATGTCATGACAGCTATCAGTTCATCTTTCTGTATCTCTGTCTCTGCTTTTGCCACCATCTCTGCATAGAGCTTGAGACCATTGGCAAGAGGGTTGACCGCATCATCGCAGACCCATACTTTTGGGAGATGACGAGCGATCTCTTCGACCGGATACAGCATGTTCTTGAGCTTGACCGGGTTCCTCTCATTCTGATACTCATGATACGCATCCTTAAGGTCGTGCAGAGTGACCATCTCCTCCCAGCGGAATCCCCCCGACTTTGTCCTGATCAGTTGTGCCATATGCGCGCCGCAACCGAGTGCTTCACCCATATCATGGCATAGTTTCCTGATGTAGGTTCCGGCCTGGCAGCCGACCTTGAACAGGATCTCCCGCCCGTCCATATCCAGGATATCGATGTAGTATATCTTGCGGTACCGCCATTGTCGTTTGACCGCCGATTTGAGAGGAGGAAGCTGTCGGATGCGACCTACGAACTTCTCCTCAAGCACCTTGCGTATCTGCTCATGAGGCATATCACTATGAAGATGCATGTAGCAGACATACTCCTTGCCTGCTGTCAGGAGGACCTGCAGTGTCTTGCGGGCGCGTCCGAGGGCGATAGGCAGCAATCCTGTAACCGACGGATCAAGCGTGCCTGCTTGGCCTGCTCTGTGGATACCCACTATGTTCTTGGCCCATTCGGTGACCTGATGTGAAGTAGGGCCCTTCGGCTTGTTGATAAGCAGCATCCCTGACTCTATGAGTTCTTCGACCGTACGCTCTTCAGGACGCTTCCCGTAGGCTGGATCTGTCTCACATTCCCGACGGACCAGCACCTGCCTCTCTATCTTCTCGAAAGGCAACCGCGTCTGTTCTTGGTCTCTTGAGAATATAGTCTTTTCCAGTGCATCCGAACCTTTCTGCATACAACCGGAGAAGAATGCTGCATTTAAAAATATTAAGTTCCTGCCGTCTTTGTTATCCTCTACAGATATGCCACATCGATAGATACAAAAATTGGGTGAACATCTATCTGTCTATGTACAATATGTACAACCTCATCTGCAGCTTTCGTGCTCTTTTTAAACAAGCACATCTTTTATTACATCCAAGACTCATCCACGAGGGATTATTATGAGCATGCAGGAAAGAAAGACCATCAGCAATATCTATACCATCAAAAAATGCCTCTATAGCCTGAGCCTGCTCCTACTGGCTCTTCTGGTCCTGGCCGGCTGTCAGCGACTTCCTCCGGAATCTCCTTCCACAGACATTGAGGGCACCTACGATCTGCCTACCCAGATCGACTTCGGACGTCTGATTGAAAGAAAAGAGTTCACCTCTAGAGAAGAACTTGAGAGTTTCCTGACCTCTTTCGGAGACACGCAATCCCATATGCCATTGAAGAACGCCCGATCCGTCATGCCTGCTGATGGTATGGCTGAAAGTATTGCTGTTGACAGCGGCCAATCTGCTCCTGAGTATTCTGGTACGAATGTACAAGTGGAAACTGTTGATGAAGCTGATATCCTCAAAACTGATGGTACCTATATCTACACTGTCACTGATTCCACTCTTTTCATCATCCAAGCTTATCCAGGGGAAGAAGCAAAGGTCGTATCCTCCCTGTCTTTCAAGGATCGGCCACGCGGCCTTTTCGTACGGGGAGAGACTCTGGCCATTTTCGGCGACACGCGCGACAATTCCTTCTTTACTGAACATGATATCCGTCCTGCCGATGGCATGACCTATGTGCACATCTATGACATCTCAGACAAAGCGGATCCCACGCTCATCGAAGAGTATCATCTGGAAGGAAGATATTTCAGGGGGCGTATGAAAGAGGATAGACACATGTATCTGCTGACCACCAATAGGCCGTATCCTCAGTCTCCATTGCCGATCATCATGCGGGGGGGCCAGGTCAATCATATTCCATTGTCCAATATCCATTATTTCACCGTGCCGTATCAGGATCCCATCTTTGTGAATATCCATGCTATCTCTCTGGGTAATGCAGCTGATCCTGTCTCTAAGACATTGGTCGTGGAAAACAGCCAGGAAATCTATATGTCAGAGGACAACATCTATATTGCGTATCCCCAGTACGTTAACGAGTATGAACTCATGCAGAAAGTAACTGCGGATGTTGTGCACGATCTGCTGGATGAAAAAGAGAAGGAGCGGATCGAAAAGATTCAGGATGCTGATCCGGAAGTGCTATCTCCTGCGGAAAAACGCTACAAGATCTTTTCTGTCTACGAGCGCCATATCTCTTTTCTCTCACCTGAAGAGCAGGATACAATCAGAGATGCTATCGAAGATCGTCTGCAGAAGCGGTTGGAGGATTTCGAGCATTTCGAGTATACTGCCTTGCACAGGATACACATTGATGGCATGACGATCGAACCTTCTGCGCAAGGCAAAGTTCCGGGTGTCATTAACAACCAGTTCTCGATGGATGAACGCAAGGATGTGCTTCGCATCGCGACTACGTTGAACGCACGCTGGTCCCGTTTCAATAAGGGCCCTTCCAAATCAAGCAATAACATCTATACACTTGATAATAATCTAGAGATCATGGACCGTGTGGAAGGGATCGCCGAGGATGAACGCATCTTCTCTACACGATTCATCGATGATCGTCTTTACATGGTCACGTTCCGGCAAGTGGACCCCTTCTTTGTGGTGGATCTGAGCGACCCTGAGAATATTGAGATTCTGGGAGAACTCAAGATTCCTGGCTTTTCCCGCTATCTCCATCCATACGATGAAAATGTCATCATGGGTCTGGGCAAGGATGCGACCGATACAGGACGTACGACCGGACTGAAGATTTCCCTTTTTGATGTCAGCGACGTGCGCAATCCAGAGGAGATTACTGCGTTCGTGACCAAAGAGCGCTATGCAGACTCCACTGCGCTTCATGAGCATAAAGCGTTCCTTTTCGAACGTGCACGTAATCTGTTGGTCATTCCGGCGTACAGCGATAATCATCGAGAAAAAGGAGAGAACGGTTACAATGGCGCTTTTGTCTTCAATGTGACTGCTGCTTCAATCGAGCTGCGTGGACTGATCGATCACTCTGACGCTGCACGTTATCGATGGTCTCCTGCAGTGGAACGTTCGTTGTATATCGACAATGTTCTGTATACCAAGAGCCCCTATCTCCTGCGTTTGAATGCGCTTGATGACCTGCATAGTGTCAGGAATATTACTCTTGACCCGAAAGGATCCTCAGAAATACCTACATACTGAGCGGATAGACTGGTGGATAGACCAAGGATCACGAAGACTATCATATCATCGAGAACTGCAGTCCGAGAAAACCCAGGTAGCTTGCTGCCATGATGCCTGCCTGCGAGTGATCTCTGTCTTTTTCCAGAAGAACCAGAATCCGAGCAGAGATATGAGGAACCAGAAGGGAATGTCTATCCAGATAAGGCTGCTGCTGACCGGATAGGTAGATATCATTCCTATACTCAGCGCGAAAAGCGGATTGGTGATATTCGAACCGATCAATGTGCCTAACGAGATATCTGAGGATTTCTTGATGAGTGCCATCAACGAGGTTAGGAATTCAGGGAAGCTCTACTGCACGACGTAGAGGGTAGATAGCACGAATCCCTGCCGATCAGATGATAATCACGGTGCAGCGTTTTGGTGCCGCTGCGCAGGGTAAAGAACATCCCCCACGATGCCCAGTATCAAGGTGATCTGTATGATATTGGACCCTGACATTTGTCCCGATAGCAGTCCGCTGGCCTGGACCTGACCCCCGAGTATGGCAATGCTGGAAAATATGTGGGTGAATATTTCAGGAAGCGATGTGCCGACCGGCAGGGTCGTCAGACCGATGAAAGCCTCACTGACATTAAGAGATCGGGCAATCCGTACCGATACATTGACTATCAGATTGGCGCCCATCAGGCCCCTATGTGGCCGACCACCAGATATTCGATGCTCTCTATCAGGACGAATCCTGGACATGATGGAATCTAGATGTCTATTGTCCCCGAGGAATATCACTAGAATCCTTAGTAGAAGTCACAACCGTGCCTTCTTCACCTTCTGCAGAAGCTGCTTATGTCCTTTCCAGTCCAGAGCATACTCCAGAACTTCATGGATGCTCCTGACCGCGATTATCTTGATCTTTTTGAGTTTCTCTTTGTTGACCACAATATCCCTGAGGTTGCTCTGCGGTACGATGACCTGGTTGAGTCCTGCCTCGATGGCCGCCTCAATCTTATAGCTCACTCCTCCGATAGGCAGGACATTCCCACGGACAGACAGTGATCCGGTCATTGCAGTATCCTGACGAATGGGGATATCCTTGAGTGCTGATATTACGGAGACTGCCACTGCTATGCTTGCTGAATCACCCTCCACACCTTCGTATGTCTGCAGGAACTGGATAGATATGGTATTGTTCTTGATATCCTGACCGAACATCTTGCGGACAACAGCACTGACATTAGTAATGGCCTCTTTTGCTATATCCCCCAGCTTTCCTGTCGCAACAATCTCTGTCTCCTTGTTCCCCTTCGAGACCTGGCTTTCTATAGGGAGGACTATGCCGGAATATGCAGATCCGCCTCCCATGACTGCCAGCCCATTGACACGTCCGATTCTCTGCCCTTCAGTCACAATGACTTCATATTCCTTCTTCCGCTCGATAATTGTATCCGATATCTGCTGTTCGATAGGGCGCGCAAGTGCTTTTGCGTTTTCAACATCCTCTGCAGTCACCGCTTCGGCTTTTCGCTCGAGCGCTATATCTCCCGCGGCACGGATCAATCCACCCAATTCACGCAGCCGCAATGTGAGATGTCCTTTCCTGTTGGCCCGTCTGCGAGCTTCTTCAATCATGGATTCTACTCCACTTTTATCGAAATGAGGTATCTTCTTGTCTTTCTTGACCTCTTGGGCTATGAATACAGCAATCTTATCATGATTTTCCGGTGTATCCTTGAAGGTGTCCTTCATGTAGATCTCATACCCGTAACCACGGATACGACTGCGTAGTGCAGGATGCATCTTGTTGAGAGAATCATAGTTGCCTGCAGCGATAAGTACGAAGTTGCAGGGAACAGGCTCTGTGCGGACCATCGCTCCTGCTGAACGCTCCGATTGGCCGGTGATAGCGAACTTTCCTTCTTGGAGTGCTGTGAGAAGTTCCTGCTGTGATGCGACATCCAGTGTCGATATCTCATCGATAAATAGAACTCCCATGTGCGATTTATGTATCATGCCAGCAACTATTCGTTCATGCGCAGGCGTACCCAGTCCTCCGCTCTGGAAGGGATCGTGGAGCACATCTCCGAGTAACGCACCTGCGTGGGCTCCTGTGGCGTCATTGAAGGGCGCATGCTTCTTCCCGAAATTATCGACAATAACTTTGGGTACGCTTACCTTGCTACCAGTATTCATACGCTTGCTCATATTGAGCATAATGATGAATCCGATGAAAAAGAGCATCGACGTAACAAGACTTGCCGCATATACCACATCCGGAAGTTTCCCTATAGACCACGCCCAGTAGGGCACAAGTGATATGATAATCAGAACAATGATGAGTATGAGCGTCTGGCTACGCTGACTGGATTGGGACTCTACCCTGCTTTTTGCGACCAGCTGGCGGCCCTTACCCGCAGGCACAACCCGTATGAGAGGTTGGTTCTCGTCATTGGGATTCTGGAAGGAAATAATATCAGTCAACTTCTCCTTGGGGAGCAATTCCGACATGGCAATGCCGAGCATCGATTTTCCAGTTCCCGGCTCTCCAATGAGAAAAACATGACGACGCTGCTGTGCTGCCTTCTTTATCACTTCGACAGCTTCATCCTGACCGATGACCTGATCAATTATCTCCTTTGGGACCGGAAGATCCTTGGTCGTCGCGTAGTCGAATGGCGTGTATGCAGAAGCCTTTTTCCTTGCTGATGTGGCTTTTTCTGATGCCTTCTTCCCCTTTTTTGCCATCAGGTTGTCATACACCTCTTCTATTTTTAAATATTGGGGTGGTTTCAGCGTTTGTTAGGAGGCGAGCAATTCAGAATATTCCTTATGTCCGTTCTTCCAGATCAGTCGGGATAGCCACTGTTATGGTCGTTCCTTTTCCCACCGTACTCTTGATATCGATACTTCCATGATGAAGATCCACAATGTGCTTAGTGATAGCCAGCCCGAGTCCGCTTCCCTGCGCATTCCTGGTCAGATGCTCTTCTACCTGATAGAAAGGATCGAAGAGATGCGCGACGTCTTCTGATGAAATTCCTATGCCGGTATCTATCACTTCTATCCGGACTTTGTCCTTCTTATCCAGTATATTAAGACGCACATCTCCTCCTTCAGGAGTGAATTTTACGGCGTTGTTGAGCAGGTTGATCAGGACTTGCTTGAGCTTCTCCGCGTCTGCGGCAACCTTGCGTCTGCACATACTAGTATCTTCACAATTGCTTGACAGCTCAATATCCTTCTTGTCAGCCTGAGGCGCGATGATCTGTTGGACCTGCATGACCAATTCGTGCATATCTACCTTGGTGATGTTGAGCGTGCTTTTTCCGGATTCCAGCTTTGATAAATCAAGGACATCATTGATTAGTCGTGCCAGCCGGTCACTTTCCTCTGAGACAATATGAAGGGAATCTTTCTGTTTGTCGTTGATTGTTCCCAGCTTGCCGGAGAGGATAAGCTGAATATATCCCTTGATGGAGGTAAGTGGAGTGCGTAGCTCATGGGATATGATGGAGACGAACTCGCTTTTCACCTTGTTCAGACGCATCAGTTCTTTGTTGGCATCAACCAGCTCCGAGGTTGCCATCCGCACTTTCTGTTCAAGTTGGCGCTTAGCCCTCTCTTGGGTGTCACGCAACTGCTGGTTCAGGAAGTGCTCCTGAGTGACATCATAATGAATGATAATATAGGCGATGACCTCCCCTCTGGTATCAGTGAGAGGATAGCCGGTAATTCTGAGTACCCGCGAAACACCCTCTTTCTTGAGAACCAATTCATCAATCCGTAGAATCTTCTGCTGATCCTGCAGCTTCTTGATGAATTCTCCTATCTTCTTATATCCGGTCCCATTACTGAACAGTTCCACATACTCCCTTCCCAGGGGCTCTTCGACGTCAATGATATCCGACATCATCTTGTTGAAAAGAAGAATGCTACCACTGGTGTCGATGGCGACTACGCCACTTGGCAGATTATCCACGATGTTCTCATACGAATACTCGACTAAAGAAAGGCCCTCACTGAAGACTTCAAGCTTTCGCTGTAGCAGCTTCCCTTCGTATTCTAGGGATATAGATCCTGCTACAATCTGCATGAATCCATAGTCTATATTGGTCAGACGCTTTCCCCGGATCCCTACGCCGATGGCTCCGATCATATGCTGACGCACCACCAGTGGGAACAGGATGACAGTAGGATACCGTTTTCCGGATGTATCGTAGAAATCATTCGTCTGCACCCGCTGCGGACCCTGTTTGAGAATCTTATTGTTGAGCATCCCTGTGAATCGGAAACCTCTGAGCTTATCCTTGTCCACATTATGAGAAACATTTATCCGGAAACTGTTCATCTGCCTGCCGAATATCACCAGAAATCCACCCTCAATATCAGGAACAGTGTGGATAAGCATCGCAAGAATACCTGAGAATGCCGCACGAAGCGATTTGCTTTTGCGCATCTCAGCAGTCACTCGGGATATCAGATGGAACTTACGCAGGTTCCTTCTGCTCTGGCTGCGTTCTGCAAAAGCGAAGAAAATGAGTAGAAAGATGATGATACTCAACAGTACGACAATGAGTGGCAGGTAAGCAGCAGTTGCTATGATTGCCATATCCTTCACGACTTCAGTGCTCTACGCGCACATCTAGTGCAAGCGTCTGTATCTGCTCTCCCTTGTATTCAACTTTCCCGTCCTTGATCTCATACCCGGAGTAAAGATAAGGCAGCATCTTTGCAGTCTTATCCTTGACAGCTTTTACGATATCATCGATGGCAGTACTCCCGATGACAATCTCTGCATAATCCTGATGCCCGATAAAGTCATCAATCCCTCCTTTCTCCTTGACAGTGTCCGCGATCACCTTGGCAAGAAGTGCGATCCCTTCTCCACCGCTCTTATAACCACAGACGGAGAAATATTCATCCATGTTATGCAGGCCCACCACGGCCAATCCTGCCTCAGAATGTTTCCTTTTCCACTCCCCCAGCTTCTTGGCAGTCTCAGCGACATCCGGGAATCGTGTCAATGGATGCATGTTCTTATAGCGCTGCTCTTTCTGCAGCATCGACTTGACGCGTGCTTCCAACTCCAACGGATCGAAAGGCTTGACCATGTAATCATCCGCACCTATCTTGATGCCCTTTATGCGATCCGTCATCTGCGACTTCGCGGACAGGATGATTATCGGTATGTGCTGGGTTAGCACATTCTCCTTGAGTTTCTGGCAAACTTCATAGCCATTCATATTGGGCATCATCAGATCGAGGATGATGATGTCAGGACGGACCTTGCTTACATGCTCCAGGGCTTGTACTCCGTCATGCGCGATGCTTATGTCATACTCCTGATCACCCAGCGTCAATGCAATCAGGTTGGTTACATGCTCTTCATCATCAACCAGCAACACTTTTGGCAATGGCTCCCCCTTTATTGGAAGAAATACTTTGGCCTGGCCGATCTTGCGGATATCCACTTTGCCTTGCGCATGCAGAATATCAAGATACTTGCCGACCGTGATTCTATTATGGCCCACATTATCCGCTATCTCGCTGGTATGCGCCCCTTGCGGATTCTGCTCCAAGAACTGCATAATCTTTCCGATAATCTCCTCAGATTCGTCTTTTGCCATAAATGCCCCTCTCCATATACCGACGCACACCGACGCACACCGACGCACACCGACGCGGTGTCTAACACTTTCGTTAATTGCTGTTCATATATATATGTTTTGGAAGTGGGGATGTGCTCAAAAAAACGTGAAAGAGAGAAAACAATTGCCTTTTCAGATTTCCGAATCATCCTTCTACACTTTTGGGGGTACAAGCGCAGTTGCTAGTATGTTACCAGTGTGGATGCATGCTGTCCAAGTAGCATGCTGTGTCTGTGACACCCTGAACAGAAGTCTATAGTGCCCAAGTATTGTGAAAATCGGACATCACTGCCAACCAGTTCATCAGAAGTGAGGAAAAAGAAGTGGGAGCATGATGCGCAATTTTTGCAAAGATATCCAGGACTTATTTCTTTTTTGCTCGCTTGTCCTTTCTCACTGATCTCTGAGATCCCTTCCGGACCAGAATATCAAGCAAAGCCACAATCGCCAGCACAAAAAGCACCAGTAACACCGCAAAGACCGTATCTGCGGCATCCCAGGCATCATCGTCGGGTCTGACCACAAGAGTAACTACCGGGCTGCGTGCGGTAGCTCCGCTGCTATCGGTGGCAACAAAGGATGTGTAACGCACACCAATAAATTCCTCTTCAGGTACAAAGCGGGCGACCCCATCCTGGACTGATATGTTGATGCCGTCTACGGCAAAATGCGAGAAAGTGATAGTGTCATTGTCGGGATCGACAAAATAGCGACTGAGATTCAGCATATGCGTTTCTCCTTCTTTCCATACCTGATACTCGAACGTATCTATCCGCCCTGTGGCATTAGCTTCTTCAAGCACCTGATCTATACGCGCGAGAGCCTGCTGTCTAGAGGGTACTGTCACATTGGATATATTGGTCTGATTAAGAGATATATTGGTGGTGACATTCTTAGTGATGTTAGTCATGTTCCCCTCTGTGATATTCGCAGTGATGTTTGCAGTAATATTTACCGGTTCGAACAATGAACTCCACCATCGTCCGATGGTGCATAAGACCCCGCAATGTTCCTCTGTCATATTCTGCGTCACATGAGCATCGGTCGCGTTATCAGTTATATTGATGGATGGATTAATCACTGTATCATTGAGCGGGGCTGTCCGATTGAACAAATCTCTTACCCATAGAGTAAACCCACACCAGATGCCACAGTCGGTCTCGTTGACCACCGGCGTGCCGGTCTGGTTCAGTGGCGTGAATCCGGGAGCCTGAGTCGCGTTGCCTGTTATATTGGTCATATTTCCAGGGATAGTCAGTACCGCAGGAGCTACGAACAGCCATAGCAGCACTATAAGGATTCCCAGGAGAATCAGTATTCCAAGGATGATGAGTAGCCACAACAGCCAGGTCGGGATACCGGTCTTCCGGTGCCTCTTTGCCGCACGCCGCTTTGCCTGCTTCTTTTTTGTCGATCCCTTCGGACGTCCAGGGCCCCGTTTTTTCGGCCTAGACAGGGTCACGATGAGAAGGATCAGGATCAGAATCAATGCCAGAATGATTGCGATAACCAGGATTCTTGTGATATCAACTCCTGCATCCAGATCAAGGAGGAGTTGCTCTGTGTATATGATGCCATGCGTCTGAGCCTGTATAGTAGTCCAATATCCTGCAGAAGGCGTGGTGTTGCTGGTATTTGTGACCAGTGCGATGATCACTGACCCCTCTGGGGATAGATTCACTGAGTCCTGCGAGAGCCGTGCGATGCTAGTGTTACTGAGCGAAAGATCATACTCCGCACTACGTAATCCTTTGTGCGTCATATTCAGCGCATGGGCCTGCCCGGTCCTGTTGAGGACAAACTCAGTCGGTGAGAATTCGACACGGTAGCAGTCTTGATCGCTATGAGCCTCCAGGCGGATGTCCATACTATCCATAATTAGCGGGTTATCAGCTTGCATGGCCTGTATCCGGGCAAAATACTCTCCCTGCTTGACTGCTGTAGCATTGACAATGAACGTAAGGTTCTGCGATGTGCCTGCGGGAACACGGATCTGTCCTTGATCGAGACTCGTGAACAAAGGACCTTGCAATGACATATTGTACGTGACATTGTAGCGTCCGAGATTCGATATGCTGACCGGGATGCGAGCGACTTCCTCACATACATCGAATCTGCTTGTGGTGGATATGTTGACCGCATAGCAGACCGGGACATCAATACGTATCCTCTTGGAGGCCTGCAGGTTACCCATTTCACTTCTTGCCGCGATCAACAAGGAATCATTCCCCAAACCCTGACGGGGAAATGTCTGTACATATGCCAATCCTGACTGCCCCGGCAAAAGACTGACCTCACTGCCGGTCAGCTGTGCCCACTCGGGGCCCTCTCTGATGGTGAATCTATAGGTGTTCGGGATATCAGCAATATTAGTAAGATTGACCGGGATAAAAGTGATGCTGTTGTCACATACCATGACATTATCCGGAGACTCAAGCGTGAAGTCGTAGCAGGGATCTACTTCAGCTGCCACAGAGACTGCTGCTCGGGCCCCGGAATTCTGCGCTTCTATCAGGAAGATATCAGAATAGTCTCCGTAGTCCTGGCACTTTGCCATGAATCGCACCACGCCCTGGATGCTCTCTCCTGGCGCTATCCGTATGTTGTTGGGAAGAAAAACGTACTCCTCATGAGCAGCGCTGATACGGTACGTTTCTGCAAATCCTGATGGATTAGTAAGTGTATAAGGAATCTCTACTGGTTCGCAGGGACAGGTGGAGATCTGGGCCTTGCCTATACTGAACCTTATAGTCTGGGCCTGCTCTACAATCAGTTGCTGTTGCAGTACCTTTGGAGTTTCGGTATTTTCTACGTGTATCTTGAGATCATAGACGCCCTCTTTTCTGCATGGAGCATGGATGAACACTGTGCTCTGCAACTCTTCTCCTGGCGCTAACAGTTTTGAGGACGGTACGATATCTACCCACTCCTCCACCTCGGATCCTGCTGTGAGTTTGGGTCGGATGACATTGCTGCCGGTATTGCGTAAGGTGATTCTTTCGGAAACAATGCTACACGCGTCCATTCGGACGGTAGATCCCTGCGCCTGGAGCGTATATGAATCCTGCGCCGATGAGAGTGGCAATGTCAGGAATGCGATAAGAAGAATCGCAACCAGCGAGAATATCTTACTCATACGTATCATCATTATCCCCCCGGTTGCCTGCTTATTATTATAGTTACTTATCCCCTTTTATGCGAATAAGAAAAATAAACAAAAAAAAGAAAGAAGAACGACCTTAGTAGTAGGTCTGGCTCTTCATGTCGTCGTCGTCACGATCCTTGCGTCGGGTCAGTCCGATAATCAGACCCAGCACGATCAAAAGTACGATCAGAACGATGACGCCGATCTCAAGGCCACGTCGGATAGAGGAAACATCGTCTTCCTCTTCGCCTTCCACAACATTTGCGGTCAGAGCCACATTCTGTTTGGAACTATCCTTGGTGATCTCCAGACTGAAAACCTTCTGTCCTACAGACGCATCCTCGTTGGCGGACACATATATGTAGACTGTCTTGGTCTGTCCGGATTCTACGATCGGTGCAGCATCAGTGATCTCTGCAGATCCCCATGCGTCAACACCTTTTACAGAGAGCATCACAGTCTTTGCGCTTGTTCCCATGTTGGTAATGACGACTGGATATGAGGCTCCTGCCTGTCCTGCAGTAACATCCTGTATAGGAGGTGGCGTGATCACTATCTTATCGGCCTGTGGTTCAGGCTGAGGCTGCGTGTCAGGGCATGTTTCCCCTTCAACCACGCGGATCGTATCAGTTGCCGTCACGCGATCATATTCATCGAACTCGACAATCACGTCTACGTCGTAAAGATCTGGTTCTGCGCACTTAGGGACGCGGATGAAGACTTCTTCAGTAATGTCCTTATCGCCACGTCCTCGCTCAGCTCCTTCTAGTTCCTCATCGAGGAACACTTCTCCAGAGACACCAAGGCCTGGGATGTCGACAATGACTTTGATATCATCAAGATTATCCTCTCCTATGTTCTCCAGTCGGACCTGAGTCAGAAGGGCTCGTCCGGCCATCACTTCTCCACGAGGAGAGAATGCAATGTCACGAACACGCAGGCCTGTCTCGGGTCCTTCGACAACCAACGTGTATTTTTCGTCTGCGAAGTCATCACGAGGTCCGTCAACCTGGATCCTCAGTTCATACTTATCCTTTTCTGCAAGAACCGGGATCTCCAGATCAAGTTCTACGGTGTCTGTCTCATTCGCGTCAAGATCGAATGGTCGGGTGATATCGATAAGGGTCTCCCTATCGTTGTATTCGTATCCTATGATGCGTGCCTGCACTTCGACATCTTCGACGTCTTCATTGGCAGTCATCCGCATCCGGATATCGATCTTTTCACCAAGATCGATGATAATATTCTCATCATCAACCCTGTCTCCATTGATCTTTACCCAATCGATGTCTACTTCCCCGACAGCCGCTACCATGGTACTCATGATTAGAACCGCTACCAGAGCCGTACACAGAGTTATCAGCTTCTTCATTGTTTTTCCCCCTATGTTATTATCATTAGGTATATACCTTATTGAGGCTACCCCCTCTAAGTATGAATTCCTTTATATATCTTTTGCTTATTTTGCTATATCACAGTAGTTACGCAATGCTGTTCATTCGCAGTGACACCTTTTTTTCTGCATTCGTCCTACCGTGGTGACTACTGGCATTCTACTCACATACCATCCTGCCACAGTCCCCTTCCACGATGAACTCACGATGCTTGATCCGGATCACATCATCAGACCAGATGGATACACGAGCCAAATAGATGCCTGGCTGTATATCATACATATCCCATATCGGTATCACAGATGTCTCGCTCTCCCCTTCATCGAGATCGAATGGACCTGCGCTTCCGCGGACAGCCAGTTCAGGCACGAATATGTTGATCTTGACATTGTCAAGGTCCGTCTCGCCTTTATTACGTAGCGAGATGTACATCACTTTCTCCTGTCCGTTGGCGCCACTTGGTCCGTCGACCAGCCTGATATTGGAGATGAACATATATTTCTCAGGCAATGGATCCTCGTGCTCATGGCGTCGCCCCTCCTGACAGGCGGGATCCTCCATATCCACAAGGCCATCACCATCATTGTCGATGCCATCATAGCATTCAGGAGTCTTCGGGTTATATTCTGAATAATCCTGCGGGTCCTCGCAACCCGGGTCCTCCATATCTATCAGGCCATCACCATCATTGTCGATGCCATCCTGGCATGCGCTGGTAGCACGATCTTCATCGTCCAGGTCGGGATCATAGGTGTCCGGATCTTCGGTATCGACCCAGCAGCCAGGATCTTCAGCATCAGTCAGACCATCATTATCGTTGTCCACGCCGTCCGAACACTCTGTGACCTCAGGGTACACAGAGAAAGTGAACTCAAACACATTGTTCTGCTCATTGGACTCAGCATAGATGTCTTCTTGATCGATCACGATCCGGAGCGTATATGTACCTTCCGGGAGCATACCCAGAGTAATCCCCCAGTCATGTTCCTCGTCCGGAAATGGGAGCTCATCCACATCGACATCCATACCATTGAGGGTTACCTCGACAGGGATCATCAGCGGGATCGAGATATCAGGCACCTTATGCGTCACAAAGCGCACCTCTGCCGTTTCATTAGCCTGGATAGGCGCGTCAGGCAGATAGCCCCCGTCGATAAAAAGGTCGAAAGTGCCAGCGTCGCTATCTTCTGAATAATCCTGCGGGTCCTCGCAACCCGGGTCCTCCATATCTATCAAACCATCACCATCATTGTCGATGCCATCCTGGCATGCGCTGGTGGCACGGCCTTCATCGTCCAGGTCGGGATCATAGGTGTCCGGATCTTCGGTATCGACCCAACAACCAGGATCTTCAGCATCAGTCAGACCATCATTATCGTTATCCTGATTATCCTGACACTCCGGAATATCTGTGGAGTTGATGGTAAATGTGAAAGTACGAATGTTATTATTCTCACGGGACTCGTTATAGACGTCCAGCGGATCGACATAGACGGTGAACTCGTGCGTACCTGCAGACAGGACACCCAAATCTATCACCGTGTCGATATGGCCGTCTAGAACGGGGAATTCGAGTTCCGTATACTCCGACAGGATGGTACCATCCAGCATCAGCCGCACTGGTATCATCGGCACAGTGTTGTTGACTGCGTGCGTGTGGAAAAATACCTGCGCAGGCGTGCTATCATTGACCGGTGCTCCGACCAGACGATAGTCGTCGGTGAACAGGTCGAAGTAGTTGGCTTCACTGTCGTCAAGAGGATCCTCGCATCCGGGATCATCAAGGTCGATGGCGCCATCATTATCATTATCGATTCCATCGCTACACTGTGTCTCTCCGATAGGACTGTCTATGATGACAGTAAAAGTATCTGATGCGGTGTTTCCCTGGGTGTCTGTGACCCTTACTCCAATTTCTGATGAGGCATCCTGGTCTGTCAGAACCGTACAGTCTATGAATCTATCTGCATCGATCTGGCAGATGACTGATTGTTCGTCTTCCTGTGAGATTATCTCAAAGGCAAGCTCCTCATCAGTATCCTCGGCGTCGTCTGCATAATCGAACAGATCAATCACATTATCGTTCTGGCCGGATGCTGCAGGAAGAGTGATATCCGGGATCGCCAGAGTCGGCTGCTCACCTGCTACCACTGACACCAGCATGATCTGAGAACTGAATGACGATCCATCGGTCACACTGAACGTGACTGCTGACATACCTGTCTCACCTGGCTGGACCTCACAGTCCACCATGTTCTGCGAGTCTATGTCGCATGTGACGACATCAGTATTGCTCTGCTGCTCGATGGCAAACTGCAAAGGGTCATTCTCAGCATCGGAGGCATAATCATCCAGATCGAGGATGTCTTCGTGCAACCCACTGTTCTTGAAGAACTCCTGATCAGGCAGCGCCGTGAAAACTGGCGGCTGAGAGCCTTCGACAAAGTATGACTGAGACACTATATCCGTGGTGATATTATCGTACGGACAGTTCGGTGCTGTAGCTGTGACCTGCACGCCGTGTTCACCTTCACGCTCTGTCACATAATTGAACGTGGTGGTCTGATACTGATCAACCTGCCCGACAGGGACAGCTGCATCATCCGCATGCACTTCTGCGCCCTGATGCGATATGCTCAGGTGCAGCTGGGCTGCTAGCGGGTGCAGTTCCCCGAATTCATCGTAATAGTTAGCGATGCTTTCAACCGATATGGTCAAAGGATCGTCAATTTTCTGCTTGACTGGCAAAGCTGACAGATTGTTCAGAAGCACATAGCAGAATTCTTTTGGTCCCTGATTGATGATGGAAAATTCTTTCTGTGAATACTCAGGAAATTTGGATTCGCACTTGCTGTCAAGGACATTAGAGGTCACGCGTGCAGTGTAGCGTCCTGTCTCGGTAGGCGTCCATGTGAACTGGATATACTCATGACTGTCAAAATCGATATGAAAGATGCGGGACTCACTATGGACCTGATTTCCCTGCTCATCAAGAATCTCGAGCCGCAATTGCGTCTCTACCTGATAATATGACTCCAGAAACGATGGCACAATATCCAAAGGACCTGAATGGCTCAATGCGCTACGGGTGTTGGCGTCAAGACTCGTGGAGACATTTATCATGATGGGTTGATTCGGGTGTGCATCGTTGATGACACGGAAGGTATCGACAGGTGCGCGGCACCCTTCGACTTTGGAGAGGAATGCATTGAAAGGACCTTGCGGATCGTTGCTGTTGGTCCCATACCAATTGGCCTTGACTTCCCAGGTCACATATCCTGGTTTATAGAAGATGATACCATATCCGTGGTGATTCTGCAATACAGTGGGATAAGTTAGTTGTATCCTGTTGTCGGCGCCTGTGGACGTTGGGGAGAAAAGAGTACGTTCGGTGGTTGCACAGTCTGCAGAGGAACACACATAGCCTACTACATTGACGTCGTTGAGAGGCTCCATGTCGGTGACGCGCGTACCGTCGGCCCGGATGAGTGCTTCATAGGTGTCCTGAAGCACATACCGTTCTGCGTTCACTGCAGAAGCAGATGTGAGCAATGTGATTATAGCCAGACATGCAAGAATTACCGTGCGTATGTTCGATTTCATGATTGTCCCCCTTATCCACGCCGAACCAGCGCCATGGAACGCAGATGTTCCCAAGGTATTTTAGGTTGACGCATTGCTGACGCGAATTGATACTACTATAGAGGACTAATATTTAAATGTTGTCGTTCTTTTTGAGTGGTATCATTTTCTATACTTGTTTTTTACTACTTTCCGCAACAATCAATGGGCAAAAAGCACTAAGAGTGTGAACATAGCAACAGGATTAGCAATGGGGATGAATAGAATAGCAACATACTACAAATCGCAGTATAATACAATATGCCACTCTTATTACAACAAACTCATCCGACCAGAACCATCTGTTCAGAATAGCGACTTCCACGAGGCTGCCAGTACGCGCGGGAGGAATGCCAGCATGCCCGGGTTGGCACGCACCATCCTTAACACTAGCAAAGAGATGCGGTCGCGACTGACCTGAGCTAGGATCCGGCGGGTAGCTGTGGTAGACAGGATAGAGGATAACTTATGATAATCCTCTTCTCGGAAACTGTCTAGGGTGCGCCTGGCTATCAGATGATAGAGCAGTGAACGGTTATGGACCTGCAACAGGCTATTACTATAGGTCGCGCCTGTTCCTTTCACTCCTTCCGTTCCTGCCGTTCCTGCAGATCCTGCAGATCCTGCAATGATTCTGTCGATTGCTGCAGCCAGATCTGTGGCTGCACGAAGTCCCGGAACAATACCGCCTCCTGTAGTAGCTTTGACCTGACCTGCTGCATCTCCTATAAGAAAAATACTCATGTGCTTGTCTTGGGCCATCACTTTTGCATGAGGGTCATAGAGAGGTATTCTTCCTGCCTGGTAGCATGAGGACGGGAGGCTTTTCTGATCGCCTTCCAGCACATGCTTGAGGAAACGTTTATGGATACGCTTGGCGCCGTTGCTCGATGCGCAACCTATTCTCAAAATTCTTTTGTTCTCCGGAACAATCCAGCCGAAGAATCCGGGAAACATATCACCGAAGAATACTTCGTAGGTATCCGATCTGATCCTGTCCCTATATTTCTGCCTCAGTAACTTCACATCCACACGAACCTGGATGCCTGTCAGGCATGTTGCTGCGTTTTGCGGGAAATGCTGCTGACGCACCTTGCTGCCGGGACCGTCGGCCCCTATCAGGATGCGGCAGCGCCTCCGGCATGTCTTACCAGTGAATTTCTCCTCCCAGGTGACATTGCCTTTGCTAGTACCTGTGTACCGCACTCCTTTGATGATACTCGCCCCGGCAGATTCCGCCTGGGCAGCTAGTGACTGGTCGAAGGCTGCCCTGTCGACCACGTATTCTTTTGACGCCAATTCAACGGGCCTATCCTGCCCCTCGATGTGCAGGCGTATGCCACTGATCGTATTGAGGAGACCTGGCACCGGGTCGAAATATTCCAGGATGTCCTGGGTCAGCAATCCGGTGCATTGTACCGGCAGTCCGATGGTATCGTGCTCTTCGAGAACGTACGGAGCATGTCCGCTTCGGGCAAGCAGGTATGCGGTATAGAGTCCGATGGGGCCAGCGCCGATGATGCATACCTGTGAGGTGTCATCCTTCTTTCTCATTGATCATGCTCCAAATAATCCCTCACGATATCGACAATCCGTTTGCCAGCGTCCGGGCTGCCAAAGAAGGGATAGAATTCTCCTTTGCTACGAAAGGATCCAATGGCTTCAGTTATCCTCTCGACTTGTGCTCCAGTTAGCGCAATTTCTCCTGACTCCACACCTTCGTGGAACTCGATATTGTCTCGGACCACGATACAGGTCTTTTTCAAGAAGTACGCCTCCCGCAGTACCCCGCCCGAATCCGTGACGATCTTTTTGGCATTCTTTATGAGCAGGAGGTTTGTCACATATCCTACCGGCTCTGTGAAATGGATGTTCTGTCCAGCATATGCATCCCAAAGACCGAAGTCCTGAAGTCGCTTTCTCGTACGCGGATGCAAAGGAAGGATGATTTTTTCCCCCGATTGCAGCAGCCCATCGAATATGGACTTCAACCGCTGCTTGTCTTCCACATTATTCTGCCGATGTATCGTGCAAAGCAGATAATTGCCCGGGCTGACACCCATGGTTTCCAGCACCTTCTGCTCCTTGTCCGGGGAGACGCTGCTAAAATGCAAAGCCGCATCATACATGATATCTCCGGTGACATGCACGCCTGTTGTCAGGCCTTCGTGCTTGAGTTGTTCAGCGTTGCTCTTGGTGCAGCAGAACAACAGCGTTGAGACTTTATCAGCAAGAATCCTGTTGACCTCTTCTGGCATACTCATATCGTTACTGCGAAATCCTGCTTCCACATGCGCGACAGGAATCTGATTGTATGCGCCAACAAGAGCACCAGCAAGAGTAGAGTTTGTGTCTCCGAATATCACTATCATATCCGGTTCTACCTGATGTACAATCTCCTCCAATTTCTGCACCATGCGGGAAACCTGGCTTGCGCAACTGCCACCATTGACACTCAAGTTGTAATCCGGTTCTGCTATTCCTAATTCTCCGAAAAAATCACCTGACATGTTGGCATCGTAATGCTGACCCGTGTGGACCATCACTTCTGCGTATTCTGTCGTTTCCAAAAGCTCTCTATGAAAGATAGCCTCTTTCATGAACTGTGGACGAGCACCGATAACTGTGAGTATTTTTTTTGTCATTCTACATCCCGTACTACTTGTATCAATCGGCCTCTGACCTTTTCCTCTTTATACTTTTTATGGAAAAGCGATACCGCTGCCTCTGCTTTCTTATCTATATCAGTGGGATCCATATCATATGTATCCCCTTGCAGAAACCATCCACACTTATGCTTCTGGATGATTTTTTTGAGTTCCAATGACGTGTTCGCAATCACCGGTTTCCCGTGGGCAATGTACTCAAAGAATTTGGAGGGCAAGGCTTTCCTGAACAAGGGACTTTCTTCATCCAGCGTGATCAGCCCGATATCCGCTTTTCTGATCATTTCATCACAATACTCTTTACTCCTATACCCATGCATGCGCACATAGTGCATATCCCGTTTCTTTATGACCACCTCTACATCCCTGCGTCCCTGTCCATCACCGATGATGTCAATCCTATATTTTCTGCGACTTGCCGCCTTTCTATCAAATTTTTCCAAGAATACATCCAAGGCCTGCGCACGAGTGATAATCCCGGTGAACACGATCCTGAGCGGAGAATGGGATCGAATTCCTGTGCGCAGTTGCTTATCTTGGGGATCCTTAGCGAAATTGGTAACAATACTGACGTGTTTCTTGTGATATTCTTTCTTGATATGCTCACACAGAGTCTCCGAAATGGTTATCACATGATCGGCTTTGCGTATCATGTACCGATTGATGCACTCAAGAGTACGGAACAGAAGGCCATTCCTGTTCATCATCCTGAGCTCTGCTGCTGATTCGGGCCACAGATCACGGATATCGAGCATGATTTTCTTGCGAAACAAGCGTGCCAGAGCGAATGCGATAATAGCCTGAGGAAACGGAGGTGAAGATATCAAGACCATACCATACCGGGCAATCCTTGGAGCCGCCAGAAAAAGCGAAAGCGCAAAAGAAGAGTAGTTGATGATCGGTTTGATCCCTCCATCGATAGGAAGCGGGATCTCAGGATACCTATACACCCTGATCCCATCGAGACACTCTCTTTTGAAAAAAGGGGTGTAACCGTCTTTTAGCTTCCCATCGGGGTAATTCGGCTGGCCTGTTATGACTGCAACTTCGTAGTTGTCTGAGAGCCACCTTGCAAAAGCATGAAGTCTTTTTGCGGGAGGGTTCTTGAGGGGATGGAAATACTGACTGACTAGTGCTATGCTCCGTTTCTGTTTACGCATTGGTTCCACTTCTGAGCATCATTTCTTCTTACGCATCCGCTGATTCTGATAGGCTATCTGACGCGTCAGTTTTGTGATGTCAGACTGCAGGAGTTGTATTTTTATGTAAAGGCGATAGACCAGATACAGAGATAACCCAAGCACGGTGTATACCACAAAATCCGCAAGCCTTCCTATACCTAATACACGGGAGAGTACACTGAAGGTTCCAGGGAATATGCTGATTGCAAAAAGCCCCAGCCATGTAGCAGTCCAGAAGAGGAACTGAGAGAGACCGATGTGAGTGGCCCGGAACTGGATAATGGCGCGACTGATCGCGAATATGACAAATACCCCTATTAACAATTGTATCGGATCCATTTCATTCACCTGGTAAGCTTATGCATTATCATCTCTCGCAGCACCCTGAAGGCCTGCCCGATTCCTCCATGCCCTTTCCTCAAGGTTTCATCTGTATAACGGATGATCACGGGAACCTCTTTGTATCTGAGCCTATTGCGCTTAATCTCTTCGATAATCTCCGAGGCATGCTCCATACGATCTGACCTGATATCTATCTCCTGCGCAGCTTTTCTCGAGAAGCAACGGAAACCGTTATGAGCATCTGTAAGAAAGAGGCCGTAGAAAAGTCCTTGCACCAAGACTCCAACTTTAAGGGTCAGATATCTTGTCAATGGCATGCTTGTGCCTTTCTTGAGAAAACGTGATCCGAGTGTCACGTCATATTCTCCACTCTTAACCGGTTCTAATATGGCAGGAATATCCTCAACTCTGTGTTGTCCATCAGCATCAAACGTGATTATGTATTCTGCCCCTTGCGAAAGAGCAAAATCTATTCCGGTCTTGAGGGCAGCACCCTGTCCTCGATTGATTATATGACGTAGTGCGTAGACTGGTTGTGATGAGATTACAAAGAATGTGTCATCTTTTGATCCATCGTCAGTAATAACTATGTTTGTATAGCCCACTTTGCACAGTGCATCAATGACCTTGAGTATCGATGACGATTCATTGTAGGCGGCAATGACTATGTACAACTTTCGCATTTGAAAGGGAAAAACGACTACTGCTTTTTTAATATTGTGAAAAAACGAACCACTTTATCGTGCGTCCCCTTTGTGCCTGGATTGCTTACAAGCACTTTTTCTACGTAAGAGTTGCATAAAATTATCTACACCGTCCCTGAGAGTATGCAGCTTGGCCTTCCCTTTTCTGGCACGGTAGGATATGGGCACTTCAAGAACCTTCTTGGAAGTGCGAAATGCTGCAATTTTGATCGCCTGAGAGAAGGACATGCCAGTGTCGCAGACATCGAGAGTATCGAAGAAACTCCTTCGGAACACCCACATTCCACTCTGAGAGTCCTCGATGTCCAGATCAAATAATGCATTGGTCAGAAAGGTAAGCACCCGGTTCCCAATCATGTGCGTTGCTGTCATACTTTCTTCCTGCAAACCTGCAAATCTGTTGGTTGTCAGAAAATCTAAGTTCTCATCAAGAAATAACTTAAGCAGTTTAGGTACCTCGGAAAAGGGATAGGAAAAATCTGCATCCCCTGTTATTACAATATCCCCCCTGCATTGCTCTATGGCTCGCTGATACTGTATCCCATAACCCTGCGGAGAATGCAAGACACAAGCACCCATACTTTTTGCAATCTCTACCGTATTGTCACGGCTTCCTCCATCAACGACGATGATCTCACTTGAAAAGCCCTCCCTTGCTAGACTAGTAGCGGAATCGCGCACCTCGTGCAGAACCAGAGGAAGCGCTTTCTCTTCATTGAGCGTCGGCAAGACAAACACCAATTTTTGCAGCGCGTTCTTCCTCCAATTTCCCATACCTATCCCCAAATCGATTCCTGTGCAAGACACGTGAGCTCTTCCCGTTTCTTTCATGGAAAACAGCAGGACACCTCTAAGCCTCTTGGTGTAATCTAGACATAATTATTTAAACATTCTCCCTTTTCGTGCAGAAAAAGATATGAGTAGAGACTATCGAGGAATCGTAAACCCAAGGTTACATCA
Organism: uncultured Methanosarcinales archaeon; assembly: GCA_964565095.1. GTDB lineage: Archaea > Nanobdellota > Nanobdellia > Woesearchaeales > DATGWN01 > CAZMDB01. Next base: position 33,935 of record CAZMDB010000002.1, read on the forward strand.
TATCTGCTATGGCTTTGTTTGCAAGAATCTCTTACACGATGATGATCATCGAATGTGATTATATCCTTGCCTCCAGTTGCAAACAAAAGATCACCTCGAATGCAGTATCTGAAAAACACAGTCACTACAATCTGCTTGTAACCTGCTCTGTTGGATCTTCTGCAGCGATACTGTTGGATTCATAATAGGCATCAATGACATGGAGATAGATGAATCGGTTTTCATGTCCTCACCCTCCAGACTTGCGCAACAGTTCTTTCCTGCAGTGTGTAGTTCCATACAGGCTCGATATATTCCTCCAGATCATATGCCCACGGCTTCATCCCTCTGTAGTTTGCCGGTGATATGATAAGCATATCGAACATTCGTATTGTATCTCTTTTCTGCGACGGATCAACCCACGTATGCTGCGGAATGTACGAAATATTATACCTTTCCAGTGTATCTCTTGTATCTGGAGAATCATAGACGATCAGAGGATCAAATGTCCCGACAACATTTCCTTTGTTATCAATGGTAAATTCAGTACGTATCCAGTTTTCCTCCCAAAACAGATAATCTATCTCTGAGAGCAATTCCCTCCTTTTCACTGTGTCGTTACCATACAGTATTATTGCTGCTTCCAGATCACGTTGAGGGATATCGAGAAAAGGGTCGTTCTGATGTGCCCATCGACTGACAAATACTTTACGTCCTGTCAAGGCATGTATCATGAAGCTCTCTTCTTTAGAAGAGAGGAAGACTTGATCAACCGGAATGTTTGACTTCACGTACTCTTGAAGCTCCGCATGGTGCTGCGCTATAGGTCTACCGGCATTGATAACAAATCTATTATTCTGCATGCCATTGACAAACGAATAGGCATTCATTATCAAAACTATCACTGCACATGCTATGAGAACAACAGGAACAACAGCCCTTTTACTGGATAACCGCCGATGCAGTAGATCTACCACAAATTGTCCCCCTATTGCAGCGATCAATCCTATCACAGGAAGAATCCAGAATCCTGACTGCCGACTTGGAACTATGTTGGTGGATAATAAGGGTTCTGTTATAAAATAAGAAAACAAAACAGCTGCTGCAGCCAGCGCCAGCACTATGATCATCTCTCGTTTATCTTTGCGCTTCCATAAAAATAACGAAACCAATCCTGTCCAGACCAGTAGCGTACGCAGGCCAGTCACAACTGAACTGAAATTCCAAAAGATATTCTTTATCGTACTGCCCACAAAGTTAATCTGCACGCCATGATCTGCGTAATCATCAAAGTCCATATGTGTACGATCATAACTGGATTGAAGACCAAATCCGATTAAAGGCCTGAACCAGACCGGAAGGATGAGAAGTACTGAGACAATAAGCAACACTGCGATAATCATCTTGTGTTTTCGTGCGAATGCAAACATGTTCTTCTTTCTCAACATCCCATACAGCGTCACTATAATGCCAATAATCACAGCGCCGGCAAATGCTATGTTATTTGTCCATGCCAACAGCAAATACGAGAGAGCAAGCAACATCAGATTCTTGGTATCAGAGTAGTTGTAAAATCTGATTAAGACATAGAGAAAGAAAGGGGCGAGTACAAATTCAGTAAGCTCCGTATATTTGAAAATGAGACGCGGACCAACAAAAAACGCCGTAATAAGTATGGCAATAAGCTTGTTTGAAGTGACTTGCCGGAATAAAAAATAGTGTACAATAATTCCTGCCACCATCGCACATAAAGTGATCAATATCATTGCCGATAGCGTACTGCCACTTATCATGCGAAAGAATGCACCTAAAATGCCATATAGCGGACCATAACCTGCAATGCCATCTACCATGGATGAACTGACCCATGGTGCTCCACCTGAGGCGACGTGTTCTATGACTCCTGCCTGAAAGTAATAATCCCCTCCGAATATGGGTGAAGGCAGCGCCTCCAAATTCCGCACTACTGAAATGATGCTTGCTACTGAAAGGACTATTATCAAGATCAGCACGACTTCAGGTAGCCGCTTTGCCGAATTACTAAGAAATTTCCAATCCTTCTGTTTCATCGTAGTCGCTCCATCAATAAAATGCCCAGGGCTTCTGCAGCATCCATCCATCCTATCTTTTTTCCATCTATACGTGAACGAGGATAATACCGTATCGGGACTTCAAATATCTTGATGCCCTGCTTCAGCAATTTCGCTGTGATCTCAGGCTCCCATCCGAAGCGGTCATTCGAAAACTGCAAGAGACTTCCTAGGTCTGCCCTATATGCTTTGTAACAAGTGGGTTCATCGGAAAGTCTGCTGCCAAATAGTATATTTGTGGCTATGGTAATCACGCGCCCACCTATGTATGCCATGATACTAGAATGATGATGCTTACCCCGCAAAATCAGACGTCTAGTCTTTTTACGTTGTTCAAGTATGCGTGATCCGTACACCACATCAGCATCATTTTGCTCAAAACATCGCAACAGTCGTGCATAATCCCGTGGATCATATTCCAAATCTGCATCCTGCACTATATACACATCGCCCGTAGCACGCTTAAAACCTTCGCGGATCGCCGATCCCTTTCCCCCATTCCGCTTTCTCAAAAGAACCATATCGTATTCATTATGCTTCTCCATGAAACCACGAACAAGCTCTGCAGTATGATCCTTGGATCCATCATCAACTATGATAATCTCTTTCTGAACTGGTATAGTAACATCAATGACCTTCTGCAACAGCATCTCAATCGTACGTTCTTCATTGTATGCGGGAATAATAATGGAGACCTTTGTGATTGAGCGCTTAGCTGCCATAGATATTCCTCAGTCACTCCAGGTCCGCAAAATACGCTTCCCAGTCCACCTGCCACACAATGATCCGCTGTCCTGTCACATCCCTTACATCGCTGAATCTGCTAAAATATCGCGTGTCTCCGCCTTCTACAAAGAAAAGCTTACTGAATACACTCTCTGCAAGTGGATTCTGAGATGCTACTGTGAAGATATCATCACCATCTCTCCATACGGTGACTCCTACAGACTGCTCTGCTTCTTGGAATTGGGAAACACTCTGCACAAATGGGGTACTGGTGTTCTGCCTCTGATAATACACAGTACGTCCCGCAGGTACGAATCCTCCTTGTGCATTCACATAAGCCTGCCCTGAAGTAGCATTATAGATGATCCCATTTGAACACTCCCACATTTCAGGGCCCTCAGGATTCACACCACAGGTCCCCTTTCGG
>CAZMDB010000003.1:0-36467 GCA_964565095.1 uncultured Methanosarcinales archaeon
AGAGCATCAGGACTGGGGGACATCGATACTTTGGGGTGGATCTGATTCTTTCCAGTAGGTCCCATCCATCCATTCCAGGCATCATGATGTCGAGGAGAAGAAGGTCGATGTTATTTGATCTGAGCATGCCGAGGGCGTCTTTTCCCGAGGTGACACCGATCACGTTGAGGTCTGGTGCCGTAGCAGCCAGAGCTTCTTTTATCGAATACACAATATCATCCTGATCATCCACTACAAGAATATTCTTCTTTGTCATGCGTTTTTCTGCTGGCTGTATGGTTATAAATCAGATGGTTTCAAAGTATACAAAAATATATTTGACCTAAGGTCTGCCCTGAGGAGAATATCCAGTATCAACTCTTGAGGAATAGAGCAAATTTCTCCAGTGCTTTTCTGCGATGGCTGATGCGATTCTTCTCTTCCGGGGTCATCTCAGCAAAAGTCTTGTCATGGCCGTCTGGCTGGAAGATAGGATCCCATCCGAAGTTGCTCTTGCCACGCGGCGGCACTATCCGACCTTCCACCCGTCCCTGGAAGCAGATGGGATCTTTGCCCGGTTCGCAGTATCCGATCGTACAGATGACTGTTGCCCGCTTGTCTGCAAAACTGTCGAGCATGCGAGGAACATCTGCCAGATCCATGTGGTTGATGAAGTCCTTGATGTAGGGCCCGGGCATCCCGCCCAAGGCATGGAAGCAATTTGCCACATCCTCGACAAATACGGGGCACCCCATCTTCTGGGCAGCAAGGCGCGCTTTTTCCTGTGCGATGAATTCAGGGCTGCCCTGAAGTTCTGGCAGAGTGACCTTTTGGCTTCCGATTTCGCCCAGAATCGCTCGGGCTTCTCTGACCTTATGCTCGTTCCCTGTGATGAAACAGATATCCATGGTGTTTTGCATACTTGTCATTATTTGAATCTTGCGGTATGTTTATATAGCTGTGCGCTAGAGCAAGCACCATGAAGAAGCGATGGAATTTTCTGGATGAAGTAGGTCGCAAGGTTGTACATCTGATGAGTATTTTTCTGATCGTCCTGTTTGTTATCGTCGCCCGGACTGCGGGACGAAGATGGGCTTTGTTCTCGTTGGTGGGACTTCTTATCCTCTTTATGGAGCTGGAATATGTGCGCATAGAACTGCGACAAAGGATTCCTCTTCTGTGGCGTGTCTGGCGGCATCAGGAACGCAACCGTATAGGCAGTCAGATATTTTTCCTGCTTGGTGCTATCATCGCTTTTGCAGTATTCGATTTTCGTATCGCTGTTGCAGCTATCCTGATGACTACCTTCGGAGATATGGTGGCAGCGCTTGTAGGCAAGAAATTCGGCAGGGTCAAGATATTTAGGTCCCAGACATTCGAGGGTAGTTTTGCTGAGTTTGTTGTTGATGTGCTTATTGGAGCCTTTCTCATCGGAAACTTGTGGATCGTGCTGGGGATGGCACTGACAGCTACGGTGGTTGAAGTTGTTGCGCATAAGCTGGATGACAATCTCCTGATACCGGTCTGTGCTGGTTTTGTGGGGCAGATATTGGTGGTGTTCTTATAGGAGAAAAAAGATTTATGAATACATGGGATCTTGCTTTCCTTTGTGGCCAAATCAGTAAGTGTTTGTATCCCGGCGCATAATGAGGAGAAATACATAGGCAATCTTCTGAGGACTCTGCAGTCAGTTCCAGTGGATGAGGTCCTTGTCTGTCTGAGCGGATGCACCGACAGGACAGGAGAAATCGCGCGTACATATGGGGCAGACCTGATAGAATCAGAGATAGGTAAACCAGCTGCATGGAATGCCCTGATGGAGACAGCCAAAGGAGAACGTCGCGTGTTCTATGATGGTGATGTGTCAGTCTCTGTTGCAGGAGTGGAAGCTTTGGTGCGGGGCCTTGACGTGCCGGGAACTGTTTTTTCTGTGACACATGTGCGTTCCTATGCCTCGATGAATGGGATGGCAGGTCTGATCGGCCCCTTCCTCTTCCGTCATCTTGAGGATGGCCGCTTATGCGGTACGGGCTACGCATTTGAGGCTGATACTCTTGTGGATCGCATGCGTTCTGCAGGGTATGCACGGATGCCGATGGATGTGCTTGCTGAAGATTACTGGCTGGAGTGTCTGGCACCGGATGCGATCACCCTCATGCCCGGTGCTTATGTAGATCATCCCGTGGGTGGTATCGATGATTTCCTGCGCGTGCATGCGCGCGTGCAGGCTGGTCGGCAGCAGATGATGCTGGAGTATCCAGACCTTGTGCTAAAGAATGCGCATGCGAACAAAGGATTCTGCCAGAGATGTGTGGATGTCTATTTGCAGTCGGCAGGCTTGTGTGATGTGTTGCACAGGGCCGGAGTATATGCCGCACGCAGAGCAGTTCTGCGATTGTATGGGGGGCGCTTTGATGAATTGCGCAGAGAAATGGATATGAGGTGCGAGAACGCTGCTCATCTTCTTGCTTGCGCTGGCCGAGGCACCCACAAAGATGCTATATGAGGTTTGGCGAAGGGTGCGGTGCATCTTTTTTCTGAGGGAGCCATATCCGGCATTAGTATCTCCGGGAGAAATTTTTTCTTGAGATTACTTCACTTTACGCAAGATAGCGCAAGCTCTCTTCTTTTTGGAGAAAATAGTGCTGCGAAGTTTCGTGCTTGGGCAACGATCACTTTGTGATCTAGTCGCGTGCGTGGTGACTTGCGACTGCCGTACGCATGTCTTGCGAGATTTTGGTTGCATGTCCTTAGAAATTACTCGTAATTTCTGGATCTTGTGGAGCTCTGCTCAACAAGAAATCACCAAAATCTCTGATTTTGCTTCTAGGCAGCACTATTTTCTCTTCTGTATTCGGAGATACTGGGGCATATGAAAACATTTAAAAAGCAATGGTTGTTGCCTTCGGTAGAAGGCTGGACGAGTGGGGACATAGTTTAGCCTGGTTATAGCGCCAGACTCATATAGGTGAGTGATGAGCCTTCGGGCGATGATAAAAAACACCTGGCGATATCTGGAGGTCCCGGGTTCAAATCCCGGTGTCCCCATTTTCTTTTTGTTCGTGATTCCTCATTTCTCTTTGGCATCGCGGAGCAGTTGTGCGGTCCTTGCTAGGTCATCTTCTATCGTATCAACACTGAAGACCTTCGGGTTTTCAGGGCTACTGGGGATGATGTGAAAGTGGACATGCTGCATCTCCTGTCCTGCAGATTTCCCGCAGCGGTTGATGAGAGTGAAGTCAGGCATATCCAGCGCTTTCTGGATCCTTTGCGCAACCGATCTGACCCTCTCCATATAGGTTCCCAGATTATCCTTGAAGTCCAGAATGTTTCTATGATGGCGTTTCGGTATCACCAGGGTATGTCCCTTTGCATAAGGTTTGATGTTGAGAAACGCATAATACTCGTCGTCCTCGTACACCTTGTGTGAGGGGATCTTCTTGTCAGCGATCTTGCAGAACAGGCAGTCGTCACTCATGGTATCACCGTTAGGGATAAAGATCATCTATGTATTAAATATTGTGCATCCTTTGAGTTCTTTTCGAGATGCGAAGGTATATTAAGTGCCATATCCGTACTCATAGAGATGGTTCATGAAGTCGAATTGCGCAGTTTCATCTCAGAGCAGAAGTATCAGGATTTGATGCAGTTCTTTTCAACTCATGCCCGTCGCAGAAGCCATGAAGAGCAGGAGACACATTATTTTGACTGCGGACAGGATCTGCGCATCCAGAAGAGCACCAATTATGCCAAGGTATGGCTGAAGAAGGGCAATATGCATGATGACTCGCGTGAGGAGATCGAGGTGAAGGTGGAACCTGATCAATTCTCAGGGTTGCAGGAGTTGTTTGCTGCTTTGGGGTATACTGTAGATATCAAGTGGTTCCGGACGCGCGATATTTTCGAATGGGATGGGATCAGCGTGATGCTGGATCATACACGTGGCTATGGACATATTCTTGAGATGGAATGTATGGTAGAGGATGCGGAAGAGATAGAAGAGACTCGACAGCGGTTGCGTGCTGCATTCGAGAGGCTTGATGTGTCGATCACAGCCAAAGAGACATTTGCAGAAAGGTATGAGTACTATCGGCGCAATTGGCAGGAGTTGGTGTAGTTCTGGTTGCAGTTGACATCGGTGGATCAAGCAAGATGGTGTTTTATAGGAAATTTTAAAAATGGGGTAGCCCGCTGATGTATGATGGCGGGGGCAGTAGCAATCTTACACATCATCTGGATAACGTTTCTTCCTTTTCTGGAATTGCGCGCCTCAATACCCGTGGGATTCGCGCTCATGGGCACTTCGTCCTGGCTAACGATCGCAGTGATTGCTATTGCCGCGAATTTCGTCCTCGGTATTCTGCTTTTTTATATTGCGGATATCTGCATCAATCTTCTGACGCGGTTGCGATTCATGAAACGCATCTATGATCGGACGATCGAGCGTGTCCAGAAGAAGGCGCACAAGGGCGTGGAGAAGTACGGCGTGATTGGTTTGGCGTTGTTTGTGGGAGTTCCTCTTCCTGGCAGTGGTGTGTACAGCGGGGTGCTTGCTGCAAAGATATTCGGGATACGCTTCCGGGATTATGCCATCGCCATCGCCATAGGTGTACTGCTTGCCGGAGCGGCTGTGACATTGGTGATGCTCACCGGAGCTTCGGCTTTCTCATTTCTGATAAAGACATAGGGATAGAAGATGAAGATACCTACAAAAACAGTCATGATGGTCTATGTTGTCTTTTGGCTCTTTCTGTCGGTGGTTGCTGTAGCAGTGATTCTGATGCACAATGAGAATGTCCAGGATCACGAGTGTATTGATGGCAGTCTTGTCGCCGATCCGGCGGAGTGTCCTATCTGTGTGAATGATTCTCACTGCAAAATGGACACTGTGTGTGATGAGGGCATCTGCGTGTCGAAGCAGTGTATCGTAGATTCAGATTGCCAGAATGTTAGCAATAGATGCGTCTATGACCGTTGTCAGCTGGGTTAGATCATTTCCGCAGTTGCTTCAGGCAGTCTTTGCAGACAGGTACGATGTAATCTGTCACGAGTTGTTCAGTGTGGCTGGTTCCGCACCAGAAGCATTCATCCATAGCAAATCCCTCTTAAAATTGTATTCTAGTATACGATACTGTATACTAATTTGTATTTAAATGTTTGCTTTTGTCGGCTGGGACAGTATATCACGGCAGGTGGCAAAGGCGGCTCCTTTGTTCAAAGATTTTCTAGAAAATTCTGCAGAATGCATCATTGTTCGAGGGTGCGTGAGCGATTTCCCACATGATTCCGAAACTGCTCCTAAAGGCTTCTGCCACTTCTTTCTGACGGATCATGATGCCGATGGGATTGGTGCTCCACACGACTATCGCTACTGTCTCGTCGTATACATACTGTGCCATGGGAGTCTTGTTGAGTCCTTCGATATAACGCACCTGGCAGAGTGGCAAATCCTCTATCTCATGGAGCGCCTGTCCCTTTTCTCCTGGGAGGTCAGATCCGTCTGAGTCGAACAGCATCCGGATAGGGATGCGTTCTTCTTTGCGGATCCGGTTATAACGTGGAAAAAAATGCGAAAGGATACTGCTGACATCCCGTGTGGTTGCTTGGATGAGTATTTCCTTACCGACTGACAGCTGATCCTCGAACATCTGCCGGATCCCGAGAGTTCCCCGGAAGAAAAGGATTTCCCTGCTGTCTGTTGTGGCTTCAAATTTTGCCTGGAGTACTGGAAGAATTTCCTTGAATTCCTGACTACGCTGCTGCAGTCGCGTAAGAATCATATTTGGGTCAGTGATCGAATAGAGCGCGCGATTATTCTCTTTACGCACGGTCACCATTCCTTTCTGCAGCATACGTTCTAGACAATCATATACGTTGCGGCGGTGGATGCCGGTGTTCTGTGCAATTTTCCCGGCGGTGCGCTCTCCAGACTCGAGCAACGCGATATACACGTCGGATTCCAGTCGGGTCAGTCCTATTTCTGAAAGGTACTGGCGAATCTTTTCCATCAAGGGGATAAGAGATTCCTGCTCTTTAAAGAATTTGTGGTGATAAACCTCACCACTCTAATTTATGTGGATTGTAACCCTTCTGTCTCACGGTCAAAAATGGCGTATAATGGAAAGATTGGTACGGGGCAGATTATTCCCCGCGATTATGGCATAGTATTGCAGCGGCCACGCTCACAGCGCATGTTCCTGAGTCCCAGTAAGTATGCGTTGGCAGCGTGGATGGTAATGTCTCCCCAGCGCAGGTATGAAGCGATCGATAGATATGCGCAAGAAGTGGGGGCTGCTTCCAGAGAGCTTGACATCGAGTTAGCCCAGGCAATACAGAAGAAAGAGGGCAGTGATGTGTTGGTACGGCTTGCAGGAAGAGAGCAGATCAGGAAAGTATCTCGCTACCGTTCTGCGGTCTCGGCTTCTGTGCGGTCGAAAAAGGATGCCGATGCTGATTATCATCCTCATCTCTGGGCCTATCAGGAGATGCAGCCGGGGAGGCCTCCCTATCGAGGAGCGCGATGCGATTGCGCAGAAAGTCATTGGGCTACGGTCAAGCCTGCCATCGCGATGTGTCCGCATGCAGCCACATTGGAGACGGCGCTGTACATCGACAATGTGTCGCGGAGTGCGCAGGATGAGACTCTGACCGGGTTGTTTCCCCGTGATAGGCCACGCGCCATAAGTCCGCCATTCCGTCTGGTTTCCGGTAGCAGATCAGCAATCGGCAGAGGGATGGTGGAAATGCTGACTGCGTACTATCTGGAAGGAAGATCGCACTACGATATCAATCGAGAGTACACTCACGACAAAAGCATACGGTCCGACTGGCTTAGCAGCATGCTTTCTTCTGGTTCGGATGATGCGCAATTCATGGTGATGCGACATGGTGAACGCATGCTTGATCCTGCGAATCTCAGCTATGAGCAGAAACGTCTGCTGGGTAGTGTGAATAATGTGCAGCGACAGGTGCGCGCGATGCTCAAGAAGAGCGGATTCAGCTTTGATGGGTACGCCGTAGAGAGGGTGTCGTCAGATGAAGAAGTGATCGCTCACCGTTTCCGGCAGCGGGATGTGGCGTACACGCTTTGTATAGGAGAAAACCAGTTGCCTCTGATTATCAAGCGTCATCTGGGTGATAAAGTAGCCGAGGAGCAGATGCTGGGACAGCAACTCACTGCGCGTGGATTCGGCGAGGATAACGGAGAGCCCTATCTGTCCGTGGATCCGGTCACGTGCCGGGAGTCGATGACCCGGACCATATTGCCAGGATTCCGGCATGACTCGGAGGTACGAATCTCGAATGTGCTGCGCGAGGCGTATCAGAGCGCATTGCAGCAGTTATAAGTTCAGGCTCATTGCTTCCTCATGATACGGTTCTTCCGTTTCCGCCATAGTAGGGTGATACACAGGATGGATATGATGGAGAGAAGGATTGCTGCAGGCAAAAACAAAGTCCCAGTCATGTCGCCCTCTAGTATGGAGTAGCCGGTGATGCCGTTCTTGCGGATCTGTGTCGAGGGGTGCTGGTTGTGCAGGGAGACTTGGGAGACGGCGACACCATGAAGATAGGCGGTGAAGTTATGAGAGTGATCGCATCCTGATACAAGGAAATGGACAGGAATGGAATGGTCCGGTATACTGCGACCACGATATAGTATCTGATGGGGGTTGTCAGTCGCTGTCACGGTCATTGGTCCGCTAAGAGTACCGTTATTGAAGAAGAAGCCCGAGACCTGAGTTGCATTGCCAGCACATGTGCTTTCAACATCCAGATATCCTGCAGCAGATAGCGTACCGATAGGATGTACATGGATAGGCCGAATGAGTGTTGTCGTCGTGGTATTGTCAGTATCCTTTAGATCAGGACTAGAGAGCACGTTGACTCGCAGGAGAGAATCACTGCGGAGTACGGAGATGTTGATGAGAGCGGTTCTTGTCTCCCGGGGATAGATGTCATCTTGCAGCCGCACAATCGGTTGACCGTCAATTGCGGCGCTCATCTCGTATTCTTCACGGATATTGCCGTGATTGCGCAGTATGATCGTTGCAAAGCCGGGGAAATGCTGCTCCAGATGGATGGTGTCACACTCAATGCTGATATTCCTGTGCACAAGGCGGTCGATCCTGAAGCGGATGCTGCTTGCAACTACGGCAGCGATTCCTTGTGATTGTTGCTGAAAACTGATATTGCAGGTGTGGTTGCCGGAGCTAAGGTAGGAGGGTATCTCTATAGGCACAGCGACTCGTTCTTGGGTATGTGCAGGAATTTCTGTGATCTGTCTCTGGATGCAGTCGCCTTGAATAATGACCTGTAAGGGGATGCTCTCTGTATTATAGAGGTTGAACTCTAGCACATGCTGTTCTCCCACAATGACGTTGCGGAGGTCATACTGTATAGGTGAGACAACCAATGCTGATGATTCCTGTAGTGCGATACACATCAGCATCAGTATGATAGTGATCCGTCTCATTTTGCAGCGTGCCCGATGATGCTGATGGCACCTTCTATGCGATCCTGGCTTAGTGTCTGTTCAACATGGGGAGTGATGTCCAAAGGCAATGCTGCAGAGGGAAGCAGCCTTGCAGGGATCTGTCCGGAATTATTCAGCGCAAGCCCAGTTGTGGATGAGGATACATTCAGCCATGTCTGCGGCAGCGAGTGGCCGAGACTGAAGTCCAGCATCGTGTTCCCCTTATTGCGAAGGGTAATCTGCTGCGATGGATTTTCCTGTCCTGGCTTTACGTCTTGCCAGACCAATCTGGAGGGCTCGATAGAGAATCCAGCAGCAGCTACATAGGTGAAAAAGATGTCCTGGCTTGTCTCGGCGCTGCCGTCTGCGGCAGTCATCCGAAGTATGTAGTCGCCAGCCAGCAGGTCAGTGGCCATAGGAAGGCTCAATTCGGTAGCATTTGTTGTGAAATTATAGTTGGTGATCAGCTGCCCCTCATGGTACAATGTCCCCACTACTGATTCTATATCATGCGCTCCGTTCGGATCAACGATGCGCATGTCGCAGCTGAGTCTGCTACTGTCTATGATTCCTGGATAGATCTGGAGCCCGGTCATGAATGCATCGTCATCGGTGCAGTTCTCGATCGCTTCGATGACGGGTGGATGGTTGGCAAGAAATATGGTGACATTGATTTCCCGCGTGTCCAGCGGACCTGCTTTCTGCGGTATACGCTCGATATAGCTGAAATCTTCCGCATTATTGTCTGTATCTACTGGCAGCAATCCTTCTTCGGTATCGATGAATATGCGTGACAGGACCAGAGAACCTTGTCCCGGATCTGCGGGAGTGGTCTCATAGTATTCCGGGTGTGAATGCTCCCCCCATCCGACCAGATCCAATGTGGTCTGGTTGCAGATGAGTTTAATTGCATCAGGTCCATTCTGCAGATTAAGTCCAGTAGTGAAATCCGGTTCTGGTGACACATCTTCTTCTCCGATGAGAAGATAGCTGCCTGCAGGCATCGAGACGTTGCCGTGCCACTGCGTGCTCCAATCATCCTGGGAAGCCCCGTTCCCGAAACTGATCAGGCAGGGCGCGGTGAAGTGGACGTCTGCGGGATTATATATCTCGATCCATTCTTTGCCTTCATCGTATCCTTCTGGATCAAATAGGATACCGCTGATGAGCGGTTGGGCAGATGCGGCTGTGGCCATCATTAATGTACAACAGATAAGGAGAGTGTAGTGCATATGTCGTTTCATGTTCTTTGTCACCTGTACCAATGCGCTTGGTAATCTCTTCATCAGTGTTTCCAGTCATCATCCGGAAGATATTTGTTGTGTCCGGTCATCTGTATGGTTTGTGGATCATGGCTTGTAGAAGTGCTGCACAATAGAATCATTTATTAATGACTACCACAGATTTTCCCTTGTTATTCCAAAAGGAGGGTTAGAATGGCAGAATCAAAATTCACAAGGCAACAGAAACAATTATGGAAGACGGTGGATCGCTTCAGGGATGAATACAGGAAGTATCTCAAGCTTCTTTCCAAAGATGAAATGGTAGATGAGCTGCTGGATTCAGCTGTGGATCGCAGCTATGGAGCCTTCACTACGGATCTTTTGATGAATTTCCTCTTAGAGGAAGAGTATCTTACTGAAGATGAGGCTAATAGGCTGCCACTGGAGTATTTCCGCCAGCAGATCAAGGATCTGCAGCAGAGGCGTCGCGAGTTGCGGTCGTCTGCGCCAAAAATGAAGAAGCAGTCTATCAAGGCTTCCGGCAAGAAAGCCCAGACCAAAGCGTCGTCCGGAAAAAGAACTGCCAAGAAGGCATCCAAGTCCAAGAAGACGTCAAAGGCCAGTCGGGCCAGGAAATCCAGTAAGAAAGGATCTAGTTCCTCCAGGAAAACAAGCGGAAAGAAGAGTGCCCGGAAGCGGCCTACTAAAAAGAGATAGATGCTTCCTACTGGACTAATGGAGGCGGCCTGTCGGGGCGCTATCAAAAAAAAGAGGTAGTAGAGTGTATTTTCTTATCATTAATGTGGGGTTGTCTGCTGTACGGTTCATGGTAGCGACCATGCCCGGCAGGAAGGTCGAGCTTGAGGGAGAGATCCGTGGCTGGGGCCTTGGAGAGGATGCGGGTAGTCAATTAACTTACACGCACGGGGCCAGGAACGTACAGAAACAGTGTCATTGCCCGGATATTGTCTCTGCCTGCGGGATCATCAGCGGTCTCATGGTGGAATTGGATCTGCACGATTTTGATGCGGTCGTCCATCATGTGATGCATGGCGGCAAGAGGTATCGCGCTCCTGTTGTTGTTGATAAGCGGGTATTGCGTCATCTCCGCTCTCTTGATGCGTTTGCTCCCTTGCACAACCCGCCTGCTCTTTCTATGGTAGAAGAGATGATGGACATGTATTCTCACGCGTCCCAGGTGTGTGTCTTCGATACTGGTTTCCATGCTGACATGCCTGCGTATAACACAATGATTCCGCTTGCTGCTGAATTCACGCAGGATGTGCAGCGATATGGGTTCCATGGCATCAGCTATGAGGGGTTGGTTGAGGATGCGACTATGTACCTGCAGAAGAAAGGGCTTGCTGACAGGCGATTGGTGCTGGTTCACATCGGCAATGATGTGAGCGTGTGTGCCACCAGGGATGGTATCTCGCAGAATACTTCCATGGGTTTTTCTCCTCTGTCGGGTCCCATTATGGGACGAAGGACCGGTGATATCGACTTCGCAGCACTTTATCATATCGCGCAAAAAGAAGATATGGATATGGATGAGATGTATGAGCTTCTGAATTCCCATGGAGGGTTCGAGGGGCTGACCCATCATAGTGACATCAGGGATGTGAAGCGATTGGCTGATCAGGGAAGCGTGCGATGCGTGGAGGCTCTGGATATGTTCGGTATGCAGGTGGCCCGTCTGATCGTCTCGTATGGATGCGATCTGGATGGAATAGATGCCATTGTTTTTTCCGGAGGCGCAGGGAGCCATGCGCCGTGGTTGCGTAGTCTCATATGCGGAAATCTGGGATGGATGGGAGTCAGGATGTCTGCGGCTAAGAATGAGAGGGTTATGCAGGGGATGGTTTCTACTGCATCTTCACGGATTCCTGTGCTCATCTTTCCCAGCAGAGAACAGATGGTCATGCTGGAGAAGGCATATGCTTTTCTGCAGGCGGAATGAGCGCAGGTCCTCGTCTGGGCATGCAAGAAATATTTATAAACAACAAGAAAGGGATATTAGTTGATGAGAAAAAGAGGGCAGGTGAGTTTCTTCATCGTTGCCGGTCTGGTACTTGTGTTCGCTGTGGGTCTTTTTTTAGTCATCATGAGCAATCAGGTCCCGCAGACTTCTGATATTGTGCCTGAAGCAAAGACGCCCTTGGAGCGTTTTGTCGCGGGGTGCATGAAGCGTACTGCGATGGATGGGTTGTTCCTCATGGGACTCCAAGGTGGTTATGTGCAAGTCCCAGAAGCTTTCCGCAGCCATCCGATGCTTGCTATCTCCCCCCATCCGGAAGTGCCGGTCCGTACGCCTGTATGGTATTATGAAGGGCAGAGATATGCGCCCAGCATAGCGCAGATGGAGGCAGAGCTTGCTGGATATGTGACGGAGCACGTGCGATATTGCCTGCAGAATCTTAGTGATGTGGATGTCATTGAGGGAGTGGTGGAGCTGGGGGAACCGAATGCCACAGTGCGGATAAATACAGGTGATGTGTATGTGCGGATGGGATATGAAGTGGTGACAGACCAGGGAGATCGCAGAAGCAGTCGTGATATGTTCGCAATATCCATCCCAGTTACGATCCCTGCTGTGCATGAGGTCGCTACATCGGTCATGGATGCCTTGGTGAGAGAGGATTATTTGGAGGAGTTCACGATCCATCTCATGGCGGCAGCTGATCCTGTGATTCCCATGAGTGGAATGACACTTTCCTGTGATGAGCCGGTATGGATAGAGCATCAGGTACAGCAAGAGATTGCAGACCTGTTGTACTACAATATCCCACGGATCCGTCTGCAGAACACCAATCATCGTCCTTATCAAGAGCCTCAGCGCGCATATGAGAAATACTCGGATCTTTCCATGGAGGAGTTCGAGAGCCGTTATTGCACCGAGAAGGGATGTACCTTGCCTGATCGGCCGTCGGATCATTTCGAGTATACGCAGCTGCAATTCGATGCAGGACTCCCCGCAGGCGTGGATGATGAACGCATCAGTGTCTCTTTCCGTTATCTTCCTCATTATCCATTCATCATGAATGTGCGGCCGAGTTCAGACGGACAGATGCGTTCTGTGACAGAGCAAGGTGAATCGGAGTATCTGGATTTTTTCTGCATGAATGTGTACCATTTTACCTACGATCTCATATTCCCAGTAGAGGTCGTAGTCCACCAGGAAGGAGCGTATGGGGACGGTACAGATATGGTGCTTCGCTATACGATACCGGTGATGATAGAGAAGAATCTGCCATCAAAAACCTCTTTCAGTTCAGTCCACTTGATGCCTCAGCAGGGAGATGAAGCTTTCTGCAATAGCACTTTTGATCAGGATACCCACATCTATGCGTTGGATACGGTGACCGGAGAGCGGATAGGTGAGGTGGATGTTTCTTTCGATTGCATCAATATGCGCTGTCCTCTTGGATCGACCAGAAGTGAACTTAATGGCGTGCAGCGATTGACGACCCGCCTTCCATCTGGGTGTTATGGAGGCATCATCCGTGCTCAGAAGCAAGGATATGTGTCCGACAGCATGCAGGTGCGTGGAGACGAAGATGGAGTGGAGCTTCGCCTGCATCCGTTACGGCCCGTATATTATCGAGTGGATATGTCGCAGAATAATCTTCATTCTGCTGTTCCAAGCGCCCCGGTACCTCTGACCGACCGACAGGTGGCGTATGTGACGTTGCAGAGCCTGGATATGGATTATAAGGAATCATTTGTCTATGATCCCACACAGCAGGCGCAGTATCTCGAATTTCTTGCTGGCGGCGGTTCCTATAATCTGACGGTCTATGTCTATGATGATAGTGTGCTGATCGGCGGATATGCAGGCACGATTGAGGTGGGGGATGCACAGATGCAGAAGATGCTCATAATCCACGCATATGAGCAGATACCTCATCCGCAGGATACAGTGTCAGCGGGAAAACTATATATGTTCCTTAAAGAAGATGAAGAATACAAAGCATCATATGTTCCTGAATGGAGATGACAATGACTAGGCGAGAAGGATTGAAGAGGGCAGTGAAGGCAGATGGTCTTGTCTGGCCCCAGGTGTTTTCTTGTCTGGTAATAGTACTGCTTCTGGGCATGACACCTGCTGTGCAGGCGATTTCGGTGCGTTCTGTGCAAGCTGTTCCGCGAGCTCGCGAAGCGGTGATCACATGGCAGACAGATGTTTTGGGGAATTCGTTTGTCAATTATACTGATGGGAATACCTCGCAGATTCTCAAGGATATGTCATATACAGATGATCACAGCATATCAATCACAGGACTTGAACCGAAAAAGCGGTATGAATATCAGGTGGTGTCTGTGGGACTTGATGTGCCTGAGAAGGCAAAGAGTGATTGGCTTTCTTTTACGACTACGCCGGAGCTTTCGCAAGAACTTTTTTTCAACGCTGACATACCTGCCTACACGAATGGACAACCAGTTACTATCGAAGGGACAACGAATAAGGAAGCGCATGTGATCGTATATGTGGATGGCCTGCCTGCAGCAACCGAATATGCGGATACGAACGGCAGTATCAGCGTGCGCAACGTGCGTATGGCGCGAGGGCGCAATGTCAGTCATGTCATGATTGAAGTGCAGCATCCTGCTACTGACAATATCCTGCAGAAGAACTATACTTTGCGGCTCGACCGGAAGGCTCCTACCATACACATCAATCCGATCCAGACTACCTCAACCACCGGGACAGTGCAGATAGAAGGCAGTGTCAGCGAATATGTGCGCATAGAGATATTCACCAAGAACGATGACGATGAGGTCGAAGACCAATTCAATCAGGAGGTAAATGATACGTTCTCTGCTAGTCTGCATCTCAATGACGGTCGTAATCTTATCAAGATGTTTGCCACGGATGCGGCCGGTAACGAGGTATCTCTGACAAGAACGGTATTTGTGGATACCGAGCCTCCGACTATCCTCAAGCATAATATCCATGACCTTGATCCAGCGTATTCACCGTCAGTGACCATCGAGGGTCAGGTCAGCGAGCCGAACATCCCTGTGCGTATCTATGTAAATCCGGATGATACCAAGAATGGGATTCATGTGTGCTCTGATGGTCTTGATAATGACGGGGATGGGCTCACGGATTATCTGCATGATCCCGGATGCGAATCACCTGATGATGTCTCAGAGATAGATCTCGGGCTGAATACTGCATGTTCGGATGGCAAGGATAATGATAACGATGGCCGGATCGATTTCTTGGATGATCCTGGCTGTGATTCTGAGAGCGATAATAGTGAAGAAGATTATAACGCCACAGTTACCGAGTGTAATGATGGTGTGGATAATGACATGGATGGGAAGGTGGACTATCTGGAGGATGAGGGGTGTTCCAGCCTGAAGGATCAGAGTGAAGATAGCGAGAACGAGAATGTCGATTATTACGAGACCTACGCAGATGAGGAAGGCCATTTCTCAAAGGACGTGACGCTGTCGCATGCATTGAGTTTGCGTAATCTGAAATTGAGCGAATCTGTCGAGGTCCTTCGGGATAAGGATGTTGCGGGTATGGATGATTATCAGAAGTCCGACGGAGAATGGGCAGGAGAGGCTGCCTACGATACTGCTGGTGCTCCGGGTGACGAGGATTCCGCCAGGAATCTCATCCGCATCGTTGCCATCGATAAAGTTGGGCAGCGTGACACCGTGGAAGGAGAGATACGGTATGCTACTTGTGGAAAAGGCGGTGAATGGAATATTGTCATGGGTGAAGTGTATCCAGGCATCATCCAGCCGGACCTTCTTTTCGAAGGGGCCGCACAGATCACATTCACGTTGGATCTGCAGTATTTCGGCACAGGGGAGGAAGCGTACGTCTCTGCGGTATCCATGAGCAGCCGTGATCTCTCTGTTGCCGATAATAAGGATTTTGCCCCCAGCCAGGTGCTCAATCCGTCTTCAGGCTGCAGGATCTATCCGGAAGGACGCGTAGACAACAAGGCCTATGTGGTCTGTAATCTTAACAAGTACCCCCCCGAGCGATTGCGGGATGAGAATGAGGCATATGAAAAGCTAGAGGATATGGAGTCCTTCGTGTTCCCTCTCAAATTGCAGTTGGATTATGAATATGTCAATGCATATGGTGAACGCAAATCCAAGTTCCAGGAGAATTGTTTCGACATTGAACTTTTCATCGATCGTCGTCTTCCACCCGACAAAATTCCGGAGGGACTGCTTGAAGGAAGTGTCAATGCCCTCAACAAGACGATCGATGCCATAGATACGGTGCTCAAGCCGCTGCGGACCATCACTCTTGCTACTGCTGGAGCTTGTCTGGCGACGCATCTGGGTCTCTTCTTCCAGACGGCTTCACTCGAATATGCATGTCTCGGGATGCAGCAGAATGAGCTGCCTGCACTGGAACAAGCGCTTCGTGGGGCTGAGGATGGAGAGGAGGATACAGCCATCGCTACAGTCTGTGAGAAAGGGGGTAAGGACGGCGATGATCAGAATCCTCTGGGGACCACCTGTAATGGATGTGCTGAGGCTGTCAAGCAGGTCATCAAGCTGCAGAAATTCTATGCAGGAGTCTGTGATCGTATCATGTGTCCATCGACCCCGACTGCTCAGAAGTATATCGAGGATATCAATCGCAATGATGCCAGTGCCCGGACAAGCGCCTGCGATACGGTGGGCGGACAGCGCAATCCCTATATCCAGACCGCGCAGCATGCTATTGAGACCAATGATGAATTTACCAAGGAGAAGGGGTGCGGAAAGGAGTACTATGATCAGTGGTCGACCTCATGCCTTGCCTACTCTGTCGGAGGGGACAATATCGTAGAGGCTTCGAAGAATCTGGGACGCGATGAGAATGAGAGCAAGCGTTTCGGTCTGCAGGGGATGCTGAATCGGCTCAACAATCTGGACTTCTGCAAGGTTGCTGAAGACAAGAATAATCGTTCGTTCACCTATGGCGGGAGTGCGTACATCTATGATGAGGAGCAGGGCTGCCATGTGATGGGAGATGATCCCTATTATCAGCTGGTAAAGCAGTCTGGATCGTTCATGGACAATTCCCATGTGCAGGATAATAGGGCAAATATAGGGGTCCATAAGTATGACAGTCAGACAGAGGAAATGTTCTCTGAGAGGGGGTTGACAAAATGTGTGCGCCTAGATGACCGTGGAGATCTGTATTATGTGCCTGTTGATGAGAGGACAGGCAATCCGGTGCAATTCGATGTGCAGCGGACTGATAGGATGATGACGCGTTTGGCACCTCCTGACGGTCGCCAGACGGTAAGGGTGCAGCACGTAGGGTCTGTGGAAAGGAGCGATGATACCTATTATACATTTGTGGACCAGAACAACCGTCTGTACTCCGTGAAGGATGCCGATGGTCTAGGCGTGGAAGGTACACTCGATAAGCTTCAATCAGGCACCAATCTGGATGATCCACCCCGGATGGCAGGATACCAGGGATACGAACATGTGATGAAGGGCAGGGATAGTTCCAAGCTAGCCTACAAGCCAGCAAGCGCGGTCGAGAATCTTGATGAGAAGCAGCGTACAGCTCATGGTTATTCCAGGGTACGTGGTCCGGAAGCTTTACGGCAGGACAAGGTACCTGATGTGCTGATCGACAGCAAGTCAAGTTTTATCAATTCGGTGCGATGTGTCTGCCTTCCGGCAATATCAGGATATCTGCAGCAGATACGCAGCATCCTGTCGGCAATACGCAATTGTCTCCAGGGAGTGCTGCTCACCAAGTCATTCAAGTCAGGCATGTGCAAAGCTGTTCTGACGCAATATCTGTGCGATTGGATTTTCGAGGCTATCGGATGCTTTGTCAAAGCGGCAGGAATGAGCGATCCACAGATGAAGGGAGAGGCGCAACGAGGCAGCCTCTCTGAGTTGCAGAAAGTCTTCACTGCGGTGGGACGTGCAGGCAAGAGCGTGAATACCTATGCGGCCAACCGGTATGGAGAGACCGGGACATTCAATGCCTTGTTCACGCAGCGTAAGCTGATTCACGCCGTATGCCTGGCGGCTTTCGGGTACGACTGGATACCTGATCTGGAAGCGACGATCAACATGGGAAGCGAAGGATTCGCCCTCAATTCATCAGGAATGGTCTATCCTGCGACTCGTCGGTTCATGTCGGCCAACCCCATGCGGCAGGGAGAAGCGACGTTCGTGTATCATGTAGGGTATTTCCTTGCTGCAGGTGCCGACGTCAATTATCAGTTGGAGCTGATCTGCTCCCGCGACAACTCTTGCAATGCGGATGAAGGGTTTGAAGCTGGTCGCTGCGATTGTTCATGGGGAGCTGGGGTAGCTCCGCAGTATCCGCAGAATATCGCGTCAGATATGCAGACTCCGCAGAACAACGTATATGGATACGCTCCTACCGGGCCTGCAGGCGGAGGTAATCTCCTGGCTGGACGCAGCTACATCCTTGATTCAGGATTCCTCAAGGCAGGTGAGAGCACTTCAGGAGAGGGCGAGGTCTATCGGAAGGTCATCGATACGGTCCGTTATGACAAGGCACGGCTGAGCTGGACACCCACTGCATCCGGCGGTGAACCAGGAGAGGCGATAATAGATATCCGCTCGGTAGGGGACAAACCGCCTTTGCAATGCCAGTTCAATATGCAGCTGCTGCAATTTGCCTGTCCGTTTGAGATACGGCAGGATGGCGAGGTCTTCTTTACTGAGCCTCCCTACATAAAGGACGAGAAAGGCATCTACGCTCAAGGGGACAAGATTGAAGTGGCTATACCGGTCAAAGTCATGTATCCGGATAATCTGCCGCGCGAAGAGAAGAATCTGAAATATGCCAAGCTTACGTTGAAGAATCAATATGACCAGGTCGTCAATACGCCTTTGATCACCAATCCATTCGATCTTCTCCAGTCAGGTACTGTCGTGCTCCCTGCCGGCAAGACGAAGCTGAGCATCGGCGGGTCTCAGGAACAGTATGTGGCAAGTGACCTGCGTTCGCTGTCTAAGATATCTCCTCTTCTTAAGGAGAGTGAACTGCAGAATATCTATGGAGGATTCGAGCGTGAGATGGCGTTGGACATTACGTTGAGCACACAGAATGATGAGGTTGTCTGCGATGCGCAACTCCAGGATCTGGAACGTAGGGAGAATGAATGGCATATGGTTGGCAATACACGCAAGATCGGCTGCGAGTATAACCGGGGACGGGTGCGCCTGACAGATGCTACGGTTGTGGATGGCCGCATGGGTTTCTCTGTTAACTCCGCGTTCATCAAGAAACTGAAGGATGAGAAGATCGGAAATGGCATCTTTTTCTATCGAAAGAAACAGAATGGCAAGTCGGACATCGTATGTACGGATGAGGATAGCGAGTACGTGGAGTGGCATGCAGAGGTATCGCTCCATCACAGCGTGCCGAAGAACCCCCGGCGGGATTACGACTGGAATAACCAGAGAATCTCAACCCAGGTCGCGGTACATAACGACAAAGAACAGCTTGAGCAGATCCCTATCCAGATCCCCTGTACCCCTACCGATGGCTCACAGGAAGGAGATTACTGTGAGTTCAACCGATTGCTCGGCAAGGACTGCGCCTGCGGTGACGCGCGATGCACCAGTAAAGTTGATGATGACATGCTGCTTCTGAATACCTACTGCAGCGGGGAGAGCGTGACGTGCAAGGAAGTGGATCATGTGTCCGCAGAGGTATGCAGTGTCATCAACCAGGAGGGTAAATCCTCTCCTGGTGTGGTATCTGAGGTATGTTATTGTGATGCCAAGGGACTTAAGCGTGGAGAAGCAAAGAAGTCGCAGGGCATGGCAGTGTGCGATCCGGGTCAGGTATGCTGGAAGTATAAGGATGGCCGGTATGGATGCACAAGCAAGGAGAAGGAGGAGAAGAAATCTGAGCCCAAGAAGGACGTATTATCGAGTCCAGCTTCTGCTGAAGATAATGTTGAGAAGGAGGATGCTGATGCATCAGATAAAAAATCTGTTGAAGAGCAAGCTCGATTTTTCCCGAAGATTGCAACGTATTATGGCGAGTGGAATCATACAGAGGGAAATATGTATAAAAAGGGGGACGAAACAGCTACTTTTGATCCGGGACAAGATTCTCTATCAGTCATAAACGGAGATGATCAGACGGTGTATAGTGTGTATTTAGATAATGCCACGAATGTTGGTTATTTTAGGGTCAGCAATTCTCTCGGTTCAATAGATAATAAGTGTAATTGGGCAGAAGAAATCAGTGGAGACGATATTTACGGGAACCCGATAGGGATTTTTGCATATTGTCTGGAACAAATGCAGAATGGGGGTATCAAAGCGGCATATGGGGAGCAAAACGAAAGAGTCCTGGTAGTATTAAATAGCAAATATGAAAGCCAGAAGTATGAAATTGAATTGGTTGGAGTAGATGATGTTCTATTTTCACAACATGATGACATCTTTGTGGTTGATCCAAATAACGTTGTCGATGTGTCTATCCAATCGATGGAGTTGGAAAGCTATTTTGCGGCTGAAGCTACATGAAAACCATCATCATTTCCACGCTGTTGTCGTTTCTCGGGTTGTCGTTGTTTGTCCTCCTATTCACATTCTTTCTCCTGCCATCCCTTCAGACAGAACTTATTGCAGCTAGCCAGAGCATCGCGCAGAACACTGTGGAATTGCAGGAGGCTGATCAGATGGCAGATGCTTTGGCAGGTCAGTCGCTTGCAGAGCACTACGGACGTATCATGCGTATCATCGCGTTGTCTGCGGCACTTGCAGCGATTATCCAGGGGTTGTTTGGAAGCTATTCATGGTATCATGCCACAGGCACCTCCCTGCCGGTCAAAGAATTCCTGTTGCGATATGCAATCTGGGCAATGATATGGTTCGGTGTTGTGTTCGGACTTTTTGTCCTCTCGCTGAGCCTGCTTGCGTATCGTGATCTCGCACTACTGCCGGAAGTGTGGAATGGGATACTTCTGATCATGCTCTTTGTGGCCTCGTATGTCCTGGGATATCTTTGGGTCCATACCTTATGGGCTGTCAGCAGCAGGCGTCCTTCGATCTTTTGTTGGCACATCTTGGTGGGCCGCTACAGCATTTTCTTTGTGGCATGCGCAGTCCTGGTGGGCATTGTCTTCCTGGTCCCTGTGGTCTGGCTGCAGCTGCTGGCATTTCTGGGAGTGGTGATCGTCTTTAATGCCGGCAAATTCCTGTGCAATGCTGGTCCGGCGCGTAGCTGCAAAAAGGTTTAAATAGTACTACACTTCAGTAATCCCTATGGCCAAAGAGAAGGATGATAAGCCCAAGACGTTAGGGGACCTTTTGCAGAAGATTGCAGGCGCAAAGAAGTCTGAGGTTGGCGATGCGTTCAAGAATTATGACACATTCTCTGACAAGATAATTCCTGATTTTGTAGAGGATAGTCTGGTCCCTATGCATCATGATATCTACCAGACTGCCAAAGGTCACATTGATGAGGTAGGGCGAGATACGAAGATAGCAGATCATGGCGAAGATAAGCATATTGAACTGGTCAATAAGATCATCCTTTCTTATCTTGACAAGCATACAGGCGGAGATTTCCCTAAAGACTCTCTGAAGAAGGATCCCAAGAAGCGGCGCAAGCAGCTTGAAGCCGCCTACAAGCATCACATGGGTGGCGATGTAGAACGGCTTTTCGATCCCCGTCAGGGACAGCAGTCCTTATTGGATCTGTATGAAATCGACAGGTCTGATCCGACGAAAACATATCGGGATATGCTGGTCGATGTGCGTGCGTCTCTGCAGCAGCATGTGGATCTGCATGGGCAGAGGATGCGTAGTGCTGCAATCCAGCACTTTTTCACCGAGCACCATCAGAGCCGCAATATGGCAAAGTATCTGCAGCCGAAAGTGGAAGAGAAGTATGTGGTGGATGATGAGGTCATGTTCAAGCATCTCGGTCTTTCTGATCACATAGGTATCTACGAGAGCCTCAAGAATCAGAGTCCTCTTTCCCGTGAGGGCATGCATAAGTATGGCCTGAAGCCCATGAAAAAGGAAAAGAAGAAAAAGTCCTGAGACGATTACCTGATTGCCTGACGGACTTGCCGCAGGTGGCGCTCGAAAGTTTTGGGACCATAGCGGGCAGCACGGGCAAGGATGCGTTGCATGAGCGTGGCTGCTTCTTCGTATTGGTTCTTCCTGATGCAGCGAGTCATACGCGCATAGAGTTGCTGGAAACTTGGTTCAGAGAGCCTGCCCGAGTATCTCAAGGTATTCTTCATTTGCCAGAAAATCCTCCTGTTTGATATCCTCGATGACAAAGAAATCCTGACGATCCTGGATGCTGAATGCATCAATGCTCTCGCAGAAAATCTGGTATTCCCGAAGATCCTTGAATATCCCTTCGAGCATGATATCATATCCATTGGCGATCTTGTAGAGGGAATTTACCCGATGATGTTTTTCGAGATGGTGCATGATCGAATCCTTCCGTTCTGGCAGGACCTTGATGATCATGAGTACTTTGAGGGAGAATCCGAGCGCTGAAAAATTCAATAGTGTCGTGTGCTTTTTTATCAGCGAACCCTCGTATTTCTTGAGACGGTCGTACAAGGTCGATACCGGGATGCCTGTACGTCGCGATGCTTTTGTCAGATTCTCTCTTGCGTTGCGCCTGAATTGGCTCATGATTAATAGTTCCTTTTGTTCCATTGCTTCTGCCCCCACCAATAAAATCTATAGTTTCAGTAGGTCTGCAGCGATATTAACTTTCTGGGACAAAAAAGCCTGTCAGGTTCAGCAGTACTCTGAATCATTTATAAGTAAGATACCAAAAAGGGCATTTTACTGAAGCTAACTTTTTAAATCATGAGTGTGTTTCAGTAGTCATGCATCGTTTGCGCGCTGACATACTGTCCCTGTTCCGTTCCAGTGGAGCAGTTTTGTCCACCACCGAGATTGTAGAACGCCTTTTCTCAGAACAAATTTCAGATCAGGCGGTCAAGGCGAAATTGCACAGGCGGGTGCTCCATCACATCCACCGGCTCATGGATGAGCGTGTTCTGTCGGTCGAGCAGGTGGGGGCGAAGGGACAAAAATTTTTCTCATTGACACATCCGGTCCAGGGACGACGCACAGCGGTCCAGGAATGGACCCCCGCGCTGCCGATCGAACGTTACATGGACAAGGATATCCTGTTCAAGTATGAACCCGACACATGGATCACCCGCATGAACGCCATCTTGCTGGAGGCAAGCAAGTACGATGATCTGCGACGGTTCCGTGATGAATTGCTGATACTCTTCGATGTGGTCAATGATGTGGTTCTGGTCAATGATTTCGAGTATCTGGTAGAACGCTACTCGGTCGAGGAGTTGTTGGAAGTCTTCATCGCTTTGGAACGGGAATGCCGTGATTACAACAAGCGTATCTGTCTGATAATCGACCTGACCAATGTGGAGCATGACGAAGGGATGGTGCGCTTCTTCCAGGCATTCCTGCCGCTGGATTCGAAGGGTTTCACAGTGATTTTTGATGTGACTCCCAAGGAACTGATGCAGCATACAGCCCTGTTCGAGAAACTTGTCGGGCTATTTTCACGGTATCGTCTCAAGTTCAATATCAAGAACGACGATCTGCATGCTGCGCCTTTTGGCGTCGGACGGGCGGGCCCATATACATTTGATCAGGAGGAATGGCGTTCCTATGTGGAGCATCTCTTCCCCGGACCCGGCAGATGCGTGGGCATGGTCCAGTCGAGCGTTATTGTTGATGTCAAGCAATTCTTCGACGAATTCACCCAGGCTTCCTTGTTCAGCGAGATGATGCAGCAGATCGCCAAATCGCTATTCATGGTCAATTCTTTGCAACGCAGGCATACGACTGAATACTTTCAATCCTTATACGACAATGACCTGCATCATAATCTATTGTCTCTGAGCAAGATGGCTGTACGTTTCTGGAATTATGAGTTTGAGCATCCTTACATTGATCGTGACGGGGTACTTGAGCTCATCTCATCGATGAAAGAAAAGATGAAGGAATTCTGTTCGATGGAACGCACCATCTATCTTTCCTGCGGTATGCCGCGACGTTTCTCGATGGGATTCTCCTGCGCGTATCGCCGCGTCAGCACAGGAAGTCTGCTGGTCGAGTCGTTCCAGAAGACATACCTGCGATCGATGAACGAGATATATTCGAAAAAACTGCATGATACGATGCTGTTCCGTGAGCAATTAGGTGATCTGTTTTCGCTTGGAGATGAGGTCCGGTTCCAGCGAAAGGGCGTGACTGACCCCCAGAATGTGGTCAGGGAGTTCCAGGCCCTCCTGCATACCTTCAGGTTTCCGTTCTTCTGTTATAATTTCTCCGAGCCATCAGAGGCTACGGTGACGCTGAATCATTTTCTAGATGGGGGGAGTATATGATACAGGCAAACACTGCCAAGGAGGCGTGGGCGATGGCCCTGCAGCATATCCGATCAGAGGGACTGCGATATCTTGATGTGCGTAAACGCACCTGCATAGAGGTACTCAACCTTGCGGTGCAGGTAGAGGCTCCAGAGGATCATATCACTGCTCCGATCGAGATTCTTCAGGGTATCAAGGAATGGAGTTACCCTTCGCTGACTGAGATAGCAGAGGTCATGCTTTCAAAGAACAAGAATTATTCGTACGGGTATTCCTATGGGACGCGGATATTCGATCATGAAGGAATCGATCAGGTCAATGATTATCTGATCCCGCTGTTGAAGAAGGATCCGATGTCACGTCGGGCGGTGCTTACGCTCTTCGATCCACATAAGGATGCATCCCCCTATGCCTCAGATGTTCCGGGAATGGTCTCGATTGATCTGAAGATACGGAAAAAATGCTTGCACATGACTGCATGTATCCGTTCCAATGACATGTTCATCGGCTGGCCTGCAAATATCTACCAGCTATTCGTACTGCAAGAATACATCGCAAGCCGCCTGGAATGTGGGCAGGGTCCCATCACCACAATCTCTATGAGCGCTCACATCTTCAAGGATCATCTTCCCTTTATCGCGCAGATAATCAAAGGATGATTATTCTCCATACTTCTTAGGGTTCCATCTGCCCGGGGCGTACGAGGAGGAGTCGGTAGCATGTCCGGGATCTGCAGGGCGCCTTCCCGCTTCCAGGAATTGCTCGTGATTATCTGCCACGACCGTCGGAGATATGTTCGGCATGCTATTTAAAGCTGCTGCCTGGTAGCTTTCAAGCTGCGGACGCAGATGAGAAAGGATTGTACCAAGATTCTCTTTGACCAGGGTTGTATCATAGATATTCATGCGTCCGTGGAATCCTTTCTTTGATCGGAGAAGGGAACGTAGTGAGGTCTCTACCCTGAGCAGATGCACAGCATCCGGCTCTGGCTCGTCGAGAGCAGAAAGACAGGCGTCCGGGTCCAGAAGATACTGGGCAGATGAATTGTGCATCGGCACGACCCCGCAATGATCCAGCATGTGTTGGTCGGTCACGACAACATGTGGGGTGCCTTTGTGCGCATAGGTCCAAATACCTTCTGGTCTGGACATGAGGTTCCGATAGGCAGTTTGTGCTGATCTGGCAGGACGGACCAGAGATAGGAGTATCTGTACGCCGTCGGTCGCGATGGGGCTATCATCATATTGTTGGAGTTTTTTCTGGGACATTGAAGAAAGGGAATACCTATGGTTTTATATATCTTGTGATTTATTCGTCACGTAAAGGTAGTGTCTCTGTCCTAGGGTTATTTTTTTAAAGAAGTATGCGTTCAGGCGGGGGATGGAGACATTGTTCGTGCCTGCATACGCATCTGCCACGTATCGGCTACCGGAATCAGTTCTCACGGAGATCTCCTCTCTTGCTGGAGAGAAGAAGCAGGTAGGCCTATGCTCCGCGGTCCAGTTTGTCAGGTCGCTGCCAGGTATGCGAGAACAGTTGGAAAGGGCAGGGTACTCTGTGAGCATGATCACGGGGACGCGCAGCAGAAAAGAGGGTCAGGTGCTCGGGTGTGACGCGCCAGAGAATGTTGATGTGGGTCTGGTCCTATATGTGGGCGATGGCATGTTCCATCCCCGTGGCGTGCAATTGAAGAATCCGGTCGAAGTGCTTGTATATAATCCATTCAGTGAGAAGCTACAATGCATCTCAGAAAAGGATGCGGAACGCCTGCGTCGGCGACAGCAAGGTGCGTATCTGCGATTTCTTGAGTCTGCGGCGGTAGGTGTCCTGATCAGTCTAAAGCCAGGGCAGTGCAGGATTGCGCTGTATGAAGGTATACGTAAAAAGTTTCCATCGAAAAAATACTATCCAGTGATTTTTGATAGCATCGATTTCTCCTCTCTCGAGGACTTTCCATTCATCGACGTGTGGGTCAATACTGCGTGTCCCAGGATAGGCTATGAGGATGTTACGCGTGCACAGAAGCCGGTACTGAATGCGGAGTATCTGCTCTCATCTGAGGTTCCTCCGGAGAGTGATGGATGAGTGGCAGAATACAAGGGATTGATAAAGAGCCATAGCCGAGACCGCGTGGCGGGTATGGTCTATGTGGAGAAAGGAGTCAATCTCTGCATGTTGCCCGGTGGACTGGTCTGCATGGGGTGTTGCGGCTTCGATTTCTCTCCCAAACTGAGTCCAGAGATGAAAGAAGAATTTGTCAAGGCTCTCTTGCAGAGTACTGAGGAATTCGCTCAGGCAGGAAGCAAACAAGAGTTCAGGACCCGATATGCTTCGTATGATCTTCACGACTGCGGAATGTGCCGGCAGCTCATCCTGGACACTGATGCCACGGTCGACGAGCTTATGGATAGGAAGACTCTGCCAATCTATTGTCCTCTGCATCCGGCACAGAATGAAGGCAGGGACCTGCGAGAAGATGAGTGTGATACCAGGTATATGTGCAAGACACAACAGAAGTTCCTCCAGGAGTGGGACGAGTCGACACGAGAACGGTTTCTGCAGTTCGTAGCAGAAAGGGATCTTGACTGGTTCTCCTACTCGGTGCAGATCTATACAGGAAGCCTTTTGCAGGAATTCGAAGGAGCGGGTAAGGATGAATGATGTTGCTGTCAGGATCATTTCGATCCTCGTGATCATATTTCTTGTGTTCTGGATGGTCCTTCTGGGGACGGGGCGTATACGGGGTCTTGTGTTCTGGGTCCCGCTTGCTATTGCAGCAATTTTCGCATACTGGCTTCTGCCTCGGCTGAAGAATCAGAGTGGTTCAGCATAGAATATGTTGTGTTTGTCACGGGTGATCCGTAATCGTACCTGCTGATCTGGTTCGTAATTCTTGCGGTTGCCGTGCTTGTCCAATTTAGGGAGGAACGTGATGGTGCGCTCTTGGGCAGCAGCAAGAATCTCGTGCGGGTTATGACCAGGTCCGATCACTCGGGCCTCTACTATCGCGTTCTTGTTGAAGGGTTTGGCAAGCTGCTTCACCTTGCGGATCCGGAAGTCCTTCGGCATGTTCATGATGAGTGGAACATCGTATTCAACTTCCAGGTCGTGGAGACGTTGCCTGAACGTGTCCCAGTCGATCTGCTTCTGGAAGAAGCGTCCGCCTTTGTAGTTGAGGTAATTCTGGATGCCGAGGGTGACTGAGTGCTCCCTGGCAAATTCGATCATCTCTCTGATGCCTGCGTCATTGACCCCCTGGAGCCAGATGGGCGCAATGAGCAGATCCATCTTTTTATGGTTGGCGATATAGGTGGCGATCTTCTTGAGGCGGTCCGTGTCCACAGCTCGGCCTTCCAGTCGGCTTGCCAGTTCGCTGTCAAAAGTATTTATGGAGATATTGATGCGTGTCATTCCGGCATCAGCCAATTGATCGATGTATTTTTCGGTGAGCAATGTCCCGTTAGTGTCAGTGGTGATCTGCGTGACTGCCGGGATCTCTCTGAGTTTTCTGATCAGATACAGCATGTCCCCGTACAGGAACGGTTCCCCATGGCAGGAGAAATGCAGTTCGACTTCGTCCTCCGGGGAGGTCAGGCCCTTCTCCCGCAGCACCCTGCGCGTCTCTTCGACCAGATAATCGGCTTCTACAAGAAAATCTACTTGTTTGTCCTGAGCGCCTTCGGAGACCGAGCAGTAGAGGCAACAATGGTTGCAGCTTGTCACGGGCTTGAGTTCAAGTAAAGACGTGCCGCGGTCCACAATGCCGAAGTAGTTGGTGCCTATCAGTGGGATTCCTGAGTTCTTATGCACATAGGTAGTCGCAAGACCGGAGATCTTGTTGGTCAGGTGGCAGAGACCCTCGTCTATCGCGGACCGTACGATCGGCGCAACATCCTCCCCGACCAGAAGAGCGCCATCCTCGCACTGCCATTCTCCCAGGTCGTCAAGATATTCTTTGGAGAGATCGAAGTACCAGTTCTGCATCACATGGCCTCTGACGTTGTCTTCCTGCTCCCGGAAGTGGATAATCTCGAATTGCAGTCGCATGGAGGCAGAGAACTTATGCCGTTTTAAAAAAGTGATGGCCATATTCTTCCCGCCCTTGCATTTTAAATAGGGGTGGAGAATTCTTCCCGATGATGTCGCGGCAGCAGTTCAGCAAAGTACAGGCTCTCAGGATAGTGGCGGTTGCTGTACTATTGGGAGCCATCATGCGCCTCTATCGGCTCGGCACACCTTTCGCATCCTCTGATAATGCCGGACTTGCAATACAAATCATTTGTAATCAGGGATGGGCATGGATGTTCTATACTGCTTATGGCCCGCTGATCAATTTTATCACGAAGATATGGGCGGTCTTCATGACAGCTTCGGGGATAGGCCTTGATGAGTTTGTATGGCGATTGCCTGTCGCTCTGGTAGGAGTGGCCTCCATCCCGATGGCATATGCATTTCTTCGCAGCATCTCCGTTTCCCGCAAAGGTGCTGCTGCAGGGGCGCTTGTGATGGCAGTGTTCCCCCTGCATGTCTTTCAGTCCCGGTATCTTTGGGGCTATGAAGTCCTTGGATTTTTCTTTCTCATGCTTGCACTCATCTCCCTGCGATGGTATCTGCGGAGTCCTTCGCTGTGGCGCGGACTCGCATGCTCGACGGCGTTTGCTGCCTACTTGTGTTCGCACGGATACTTCATGCCGGTCGTGTTGGTGGTGGCGTGGTATCTGCTGCTTTTCACACAGGATACGCTGGCTGCCCTCAAGGATCTGGTGCGGCATTTCGTGTGGATCATGCCGGTTCTGGCTTATCCTTTCTTCATCTCATCCATATATCATGCGCTCAATAAGAATGCCCGGTTCGGCTTATTCATGTTTGCGTATCTGGATGAATTCGGGACAGCCTTTGGGGCCGCTATGACTCTGCTTATCGGCGTCGCACTGGCAGCAGTGATCGCCAGAGTTGTTGCCAGAAAAGAGGTCCGTCCTGCTCTTTTCCTGCTTGGCGCAGCAGGAGTGTATCTGCTCCCTCTTTTTCTCACAGGACCTCCCGGCGTCACGGTAATCCGCGGCTACATGCTGATCGGCGGTTGTTTCCTCATCCTGCTTGCAGGGTGGCACGCAGATACGACTGGCCGCTGGTGGTTTGCGGTCCTTGCAGCCGCACTTATCGTCACGAGTCTGGGAACACTGGCAGCGATGGGACATGATGATGCGCAGCCAGAAGAGATGAGACGTATAGGCCAGTATTCCCTGATAACGTCAGGACGGGGCGGGTTCGAGGATACAGGTGTCAAGGCGCTGGGGTACCTGCTTTACAGGTATGGGGTGCAGGATGCAGAAGTGTTAGCGGTGCATCGTCACCTAGAGGCGCCGGTGATGCGCTACTATATAGGCAGACGGAATCTGAGTTGGACTGATCTGACACATCTGGAATGGAGAACCAAGCTGACGTACTATGGGCATGAATCGGACCTTATGCTTTGCGATGATCAGCAGATGTGGGAGTGTCGCGGTGTGGCAGCTGTGAGATCAGGTTATGTATATCTGCGTGTAGAGGGGCAGGGGTTCGGTGATCTGCATGCGTTTTTTTTCAATACCAGCGGATATCATGTGCCAGATATGGTAGATTTCTTGCGTCGTAATGGAGTGCGCTGCAGCGTTGACGGCAGGTGTGTGATGGATGCAGCAGTGCGCAGTGAACTCAATGCCAGATATGATGATGATTATAGGCTGTTTCTTGGAAACCGCGCCCGTATCTCGTGTCCGGCTTCCTACATGGGGCTTGTTCCCCAGGCTGCAGCAGGTATGTCCAGATACGTGCGCTGAGGCAGCAAAGTATATAAAGTTGGCTCCTCCACTCCTCCATGGGGGTATATGGCAGAAAAAGCAGAATCGACTACGAATCTGACCTATGAGAAGCTTTTCGAATTGTTGCGCAGCGAGAAGAACAACGCGGCGCTGCAGAAGCTTTCAGAGACATTCTTTGAGGATGTGCAGATCTACATGGATTCGAAGTTGGCTATCATCAAGAAGCACAGCGATTCAGAAAATGTGTTTTCTCAGAAGGAGTTGGAGAAGACCAGCAAGCAACTGGCAAATGCCAAGAAGATCCTCAAGATGCTCTATGATCTGCGTGAGAAGAAGATTGTGACTATGGCGCTCAACAAGAGCAGGACAGCATCAAGCCTCATCGATACCTCAGGCATCCATGTCCAGGAGATGGCGATGTTCAAGGATCTTGTTGAGCTTATGGATAAATATCGGGGACAGCTCCTTACGATGTTGCTAGAGGGTAAGCATACTGTGTCTGCTTCGGCTCCTGCTTCGGCTCCGGCACCAGAGGTTGCCGGGATGCAGTTGGTACGATTTATCGATGATGTGGAAGAATTCGTGGACTCTGATATGAAGCGGTATGG
Organism: uncultured Methanosarcinales archaeon; assembly: GCA_964565095.1. Lineage (GTDB taxonomy): Archaea > Nanobdellota > Nanobdellia > Woesearchaeales > DATGWN01 > CAZMDB01. Next base: position 30,451 of record CAZMDB010000003.1, read on the forward strand.
TCCGTTCCAGGAAGAAGACATCGCGAATCTTCCTGCAGAAGTGGTCAAGCTGCTGCAGAAACGCTCAAAGGTCCAGGTTCTGGATAGTGAGCAAGCTGCTACCACGCAAAGTTAGGGTTTGGTGACGCGCTCGACCGACATGCGCAGATACAGTTCTTCACCGAGAGTGACCAGGACACCCACGATACCCAGGAGCAATGCCACCAGCTCGCCGGTGCGGATGAACCATATGAAGAATGCGATGGTAACACTCCAGGCTACATAGCGCATGTACACGTGGTGGGCGTGTTCGTTGCGGTCCATTCTCATTTATTGTGCATAAGTCCTATTTATACCTGCCTGTTGTTGTGCGTCAAGTGTAGCAGTCCTGGTCAGAGATGCTTATCAATATTCAGCAGTGTTCTGAATATTGTTTTCAGACGCAAATTTTATAAAGAGGAGGCAATTTCTTGCCTTCACATGAAAATTCCTAAGCGTATCAAGCGACTATGCCCGAAATGCGGCAAGCATACGGAGCATACCGTCAAGAATCAGACGAATAGGGGACTGAACAAGACCAACACTATGACGCGTGGTGCAATCAATCGTGTCATGGCGCGTGGACTGCGTCGCGGTACGGGAAACCAGGGGCGTTTTTCCCGTAAGCCGATCGGATCCTGGAAGATGACAGGACAGAAGACCACCAAGAAGCTTGACCTGCGGTACACCTGTACTGAATGCAAGAAGACGCATATGCAGAAAGCAGGAATCCGTGTGAAGCGTGTGGAGCTCATATGAGGGGAGTAGTATGCTGAAAGAATCAACAAGCAAATTCATCAAGGTGCGATGCCCTAGCTGCAAGAATGAGCAGGTAGTCTTCGGAAAGGCTTCTACGGATGTAGAGTGTGTCATCTGTGGCAAGGAGCTTGCCTCGTCAGCCGGGAGCAAGGCGAAAGTCAAGGCACGCATCCTGGAAGTTCTTGATTAGTTTTTCCTCTTTTCTCTCTTTGTAGATTTTGCCTATAGTTTCCTGAGGGCTGTTTTGTACTCCAGGTTCATGGCAAAGATTTATAAACCTCTGCTAGTTTGTCAGTTCTACAATGCTCTACAAGCGCAAAGGTATGCCGGAAGAAGGCGAGTTGGTGGTCGTCACAGTCACAAAGATACATCATCATTCTGTATTCGCAAAGCTCATGGAATACCCAGGGAAGGTGGGGCTTTTGCATATTTCCGAGATTGCACCGGGCCGTATCCGTAATATCTATGATTATGTCAAGGAAGGCAAGGTCATTGTGTGCAAGATTCTTCGTGTCGATGAACGGAGAGGGCATATCGATCTTTCCTTGCGAAGAGTTTCGGATAGTCAGCGCATCAAGAAGATGTCGCTTCTCAAGCAGGAGCAGAAAGCGGAGAAGATCATTGAGAATGTCGCGCAGGAGCTTGATGTCCCGTTCAAGGATTTCTATAAGAAAATCGCTTCGGTGGTTTTCAAGGAATATGATTTCATCTACGATTATTTTTTCGATATCATCATGGAGCGAAATGAGATAGGTTATCTTGATCTTCCTGCCAAGGAGGCAGAGGTCCTGGAGACTTTTGTCCGGCAGCGGATCAAGCGGCCGCAGGTCGAGGTCAAAGGTAAGCTGCGTCTCATCAGCCATGCGTCCGACGGCGTGGATCGCATCCGCTCGGTATTGGTGTCTATGGAGAAGGTGGATGAGAAGTTTTCTGTCACGTATCTGGGTGCAGGTGTCTATTCTCTCTATGTGACCAGTGAGAATTTCAAGGAAGCTGAGGATATACTGTCCCAGGCGCTCAAGATCGCACAGCAAGGGGAGAAGGAGCAGGGTATCCAGTTCCATTTCGAGCGTGAAGAAGGTAAGAGCATCGCGTGAACGCGCAACATATTTAAACCCGTTTTTTCAGGATTTCTTATATGAATGAAGACGTCCGTCAGGATATTCTTGCGGTGCTGACAAAGGCGCAGGTGGCGCTGCAGGATCGCGACGAGGTAATTCTTTCCCAGATCTCGAATGAGACCATCCATAATGCGAGTATCTATCAGGATGATCTGTCTATTGATGTGGCGATCGCGATGTATGCGCTCTCAAAGATCCTGGGGCGCAAAAAGGATGATAAGAGTGCCTTTTTCTCCGCATGCGAGAAGCTGATAGGCAAGGCATATGCGGAATTGAGGACCGGTTCGCTGGAGGACTATCATACGACGATGCATGAGGTTCTGCGCACTATCAAGCAAGCTGACCGGAAGATGTCTCTCTATATCCAGCATGTGCTGGATCAGGCACGTCTGAAAAAATCCGCCAAACTTTACGATCATGGAATCTCGCTGGCACAGAGCGCAAGCAAACTAGGTGTTTCCCAGTGGCAATTGTATAGCTATATCGGAAAGACTAGTATGGATGATGCGCCTAAGAGTAGCGTGAGGAACATGAAAAAGCGCCTGGCATTCACTCGTTCGTTGTTCAAGGGGGGAGTGCGATGAGGTCTGCGCATCCGGTCATGGTGTTTGACACGGGTCCGATCATTACACTGACGCTGAATAATCTTTCGTGGATGATTCCCGTCCTGAAGCGTATCTATGGTGGAGAATTTCTCATACCTGCGGCTGTAAAGAAGGAGCTTGTCGACAAGCCTCTTTGTACAAAGAAGTATAAGCTGGAGGCATTGCAGATCATCCCTTTCCTCAATGACGGCACTTTGAAATTGGTGGACCATTCAGAGACAGATGCGCTCACAGAGGAGTTGGCGCATGACATGAACAGGATATATTATGCAAAATCGCATCCGGTCACTATTGTGCATGCAGGAGAGATCGATGCAATATCATGTGCTCTTCAGCGGGGAGCTGATGCGCTGGTCGTGGATGAGCGGAACACGCGATATCTTATCGAGACCCCGATGCGCTTGTGCAAGCGGCTGGAGCATAAACTGCATACGAAAGTGACTGTGGACAAGGATGTCCTGCGCAAGGTCCGGGCGCGTCTGAAAGGGATGCGTACAATCAGGACAGTCGAGATAATCACTGTTGCGTATGAAATGGGGCTTGTGGACCGCTATCTGAATCCGGCATCGACGCATCCGCGTCAGGATCTGTTGGAGGCTCTCCTCTGGGGGGTCAAGCTTAACGGTTGTGCGGTACAGGTCGCAGAGATCGATGAGATCATGAAGCTGGAGCGTGCCTCCAAAGATTTATAAGGAATGTCTCGAATATCAGTCTTATGAGCAATGTGAAAGGCAAGATCATTTCTGGTTCTATCGGAAAGATACAGGTGCGCAAGCGCTCTGATGTGACCATCGAGATCGGAGAGCTTTTGATGGCGCAGGGTCCTACGGGATCGCAGCTGCTGCAGGTCATGGATATTGCGTACGGATCGCAGGTATCTCCTCAGAACATGGAGATGATTGCCGGCATGTCCCTTGAGGATGATGCGCTCTTCGAATTCTATGAACCGGAGATGCGGCATTATGAGCTGGCTCATCTGAAAAGCCTTATCACTGTCGAGAATCATCAGGCGCGTTCCTCAAAGACGTTGCCGAGTTTTTTCGGGGAAGTGCGTACAGTGACCAAGGATGATTTCACATTCCTTGCGCGCGATAAGAAGGGATTGTTCCTGGGCTATCTGCGCAGTGGATCTGTACGGATGGAAGATGTTCCCATCAGTCTCGATCTTGCAGAAGTGCTTTCCCATCATGTGCTCATTCCGGCAACAACAGGCAAGGGAAAGAGCAATCTGATGCGTCATATCATCTGGAATACGCTGCCAGAGGAGAGTTGCGGAATGTTGGTCCTGGATCCGCATGACGAATACTATGGCCGTAATGAGCTGGGGATAAAGGATCATCCGGAAAAGGAGAGGGTGGTGTACTATTCGGCGTCGGATCCTCCGCCCGGCCAGCTCTCACTGCGTGTACATATCAGCAGATTACGTCCCGGCCATTTTGCTGGTGCGCTTGCGCTCTCTTCCCCGCAGCAACAGTGCATGACGGCATATTATCAGAAATACGGGGATACCTGGATTGAAAACCTGTTCCATGAAGCGCCTATCCATGTGCATATCAATGAAGAGACATTGGCTGTGGTCAAACGCAAATTGAGCAACGTACTTTCCTTGTCCTATGATGGGACGGGCCTGGTCGGAAAAGGCATTTTCTGTCTGGATTCCGGGATGAAGACCGCGGATGCGGTTGCTGACGCCCTGGAGTCAGGGAAGGTTGTGATTGTGGACACTTCTCAGCTGTCGGGCAGTGCAGAGCTTCTTGTCGGCAGTTTTTTTGCCAATGTGGTGTTTTCCCGGTATCGGCGATATCATCAGGAAGGTAGTCTTGCCAAGAAGCCGGTCATCAGTATCGTGCTTGAAGAGGCACCTCGTGTACTCGGCAAAGATGTACTGGAGCGTGGGTCCAATATTTTTTCGACGATCGCACGAGAGGGTCGCAAATTCAAGGTAGGTTTGTGCGCGATCACGCAGTTACCTTCGTTGATCCCGAAACAGATACTTGCCAATATGAATACCAAGATCATCCTAGGTATCGAGATGGCTCCCGAGCGGCAGGCGATCATCGAGTCTGCGGCACAGGATCTTTCAGATGATAGCCGCAACATCGCATCTCTGGACAAGGGGGAGGCGATTGTCACCAGTAATTGTGCCCGTTTTGCCACGCCCATCTACGTGCCATTATTCCAGCGCACAGTGGAGAAAACCGTCAATGCATATAATGTGAAGTCTGCGCCCCCTCGGTTTGCTGAGCTGCAGTGATATCAGGAAAAAGCCATCCGTTATTGTCCGGCGATGGGATGGGATTGACATCAGGCGCATGCACGCTGGGATAGCCAGCAAGGATCCTGCGGATCTGTTGTGAGTATCTTGTCTGCGTATGTTTCGTAGGCCGGGTAGTCTGAAAATGCATCAGTTGTACCTCGGGATCATGTTCGTACCCTGCTGACCATTCTGCTTCGAACACATATGTGTGCGCTCTGGCAGTAAGAAGGTCGTTGAGCACTGGATCCCATTGGCGCAGATGCAGCCGTTCCAATCGCGTACGCATGGTCCGAGGGCTGAACGGATTCAACCGGCGGTCCGTATAGAGGTCAGTCTGGGACTTTTGGCTGTGCCGGTTACTCTTACGCCCTGAATTCAGCCAGTGCCAGACGCACTCATATTCCTTTCTGCCGACGTGCATGGGGGAATCGAACACATATTCGAAAGCGTCTGCTGGTGTGCCATTGTAGATTTTTCGGCAGAAATCGTCATGCTTAGTACGGCGGAGGATATGGGTTGCCGCACTGAATGTGAGTAGTTCATCCAGGTTCAGGTGAGGATACAGGATATCGAGTTCGACCTCAGCAAGCCCATGATGGATGCTTGGCAGTAGCGACGGTACATATCGTCCCCCGCCAAAGGAGCGTAGCAGGTATGGTGCTCCAGGTAATCCTCGGTCCATTACACAGGGTGTGAGGAAGGGGGATTTATATATCTTTGTATATTTGTTACTTATAAGTAGCTAATATGGTCACTAATGAAAAGCTAATAGTTGGAAAGGCGTTTCTGAACGCCCACTGACGACCAGATCATGCTCTTTGCGAACAGATGTGCGGGATCATAACTACAACGTTTCTCAAGCAGTTTCTGGGCATAGGTCCGCATAAGCTCTTTGCTTCCGAAGGTGACAGGGGTGGATCTGAGAGCCTTGCGGACCGCTTCACGGACCACCCATACGCCGAGCGGGGCATAATACTCATCAGTGATCACCCGCAGAGCAAGCACGCTTGCCTGGCGTTTCCTATTGTGAAGGTATTCGAGGATGGGCAGACGTGCGGCATAATAGCCCCCTTCGCAGTTTTCCGCGTAGGATGTGCGCCCGCAAAAAGGTTCATGATCGGTGGTACACTCTTTGCTCTTGTAATAGGTCTCGAAGAGTTCATAACTGAACATGTCATCCAAGAAAAGCAGAAGAAAGTAATTGCCTAGGTGTCCGCCGAAGAATGCGGTATGCTGCATGGTATCGGATGTACGGAT
>CAZMDB010000004.1:0-36169 GCA_964565095.1 uncultured Methanosarcinales archaeon
GGCAGATCGCCTGCGATCAGCACTGCGCAGAGGAGATTGCTGGACTGGACAGGCAGGACTAAGCATCAGTCTCTGCCTCCCTCCTCTTGCGCGCAAAGCACGCAGTAGTGCAAGGTGTCAGACGAGTTGCTCCTTAGTTTCTCACGGCATATCAGACAGTTGTTTCTGGTCATGGGCATCACTTTTAGAACTATGGTTGAAACATATAATCTAAAATTCGTAAATATTCTTCCTTTCGGAAATAGGAAAAAACACGAAGTGGGTTGCCCAGAGAAGTGTAGAGTCACGTAGTAGCGTGTGCATCTGCGTACATATCTGCGTACACATCTGCTATAGGGATATCCTGTATGATCTTGGCGGGGCAGCTATGCAGGAGAAGGTTGGGGTCTTGAAAACGCTGCAATGCCTGTCGTTTCTCTGCTCCCGAGAATATGAGTACGGCCCTGCCTGAGGATCGGATCAATCTGACAGATGCGGTCATTCTGTGCGGCGGTTCCTTAGGTGCGTCATGCATGGCGAAGAATCCTTTAGATCGATTCTGTATCGAATGATGTTCCGGAAAAAGGCCTGCCACATGACCGTCTTCACCCGCGCTCAGGAAGATGATATCAAACACCCCTCCTAGCCTTTTTAGGATCGCATCATATTCAGATACCGCCTTCTTCTCTGAATCCGTGCGTAAAACGAAGGGATGCACATGGTCCGCAGGCAGCTTACCACTTTTGATGAGTGGATTGGCCAGATATTGTGCAACTATACAGAAATTGCTTTGAGGATGGTCGACCGGAACAAGTCGTTCATCAGCCATCATGATATGGACATGACGCCACCTGATGTCATCTTTCTGCAGATATTCAAACACAGCTTTAGCGCTGCGGCCTCCTACGACTGCAAGTATCACATGTTCCTGCTGTCTCTGCAGGACAGTGATGTGGTCAGCTATCCTTGCAGAAACAGTCTGCATTGGATCTTCGACATGCTGCACCATGACGGGCCCCCCGTTCATCTAGCGTCCTCTCTGAGTGTGGTAAGATACCGTGCAGCCTTTATCAGAGCCATGCAGCCTTGTCCGGCGGCAATCACGTATTGATATTCTTGACCGGACGCACAATCCCCAGCAGCAAAGATGCCTGGGATGTCCGTATGTCCCTGGCAGTCTATCTGGATGTGCCCAGATTTGCCCAGTGTAACAATATCCTTGAAAGCAGCGGTGTTAGGCATACGGCCGATCTCCACGATGACTCCCTGGACCTCGATGTTCTCCTCAGTATCATTCTTGGCCACTACAATGCTCTCTACGAACGCATCACCTTCGATGCGCTTGGTATCAGAGCAGAAGTGTACAGTGACATTCTCAAGCTTTTCTACTCTGTCCTGAAGGTATTGATGGGCGGTAAAGGCATTGTCACGGACAACCAAGTGGATGTGTTTCACGATATCTTTTAGAAAATCTACTGCTTCAAGGGCAGAATCTCCACCACCTACCACAGCAACCTCCTTGCCAGCAAAGAGCGGACCGTCACAGATGGAGCAATATGTCACTCCTCGTTTGTTAAACTTCTCCTCTCCAGGTATACCCAGTTTACGTGGTTTTGCGCCGGTGGCGATGATAACCGTGTGAGTTAAGTGCGAAGCTGTATCCGTGTGCACGACGAAATCTGTTTTTTCCCTGGTAATGGAGCTAACTGTTTCAGAACACACAGTGATGTTATTGAACTTCATTTGTTCTTCCATCACCGAACTGAACTCAGCGCCTGTAGTCTGGACGATCCCTGGATAATTAAGTATTTCACCGCTCTCGTAGAACTGTCCTCCGAAAGAAGAGCTGATCAGTTTGAACTGCATCTTTTTGCGTGCGGCATAGATTGCCGCGGTCATGCCCGCTATACCAGCTCCGATGATGATCGTATCGTACATCTGCGTTGTGTTCCCTGTTTGGTTCATCCTATCACAATCTGTAATCAGCTAAGATGCTCATCAATGGCATCCTGATCAAATCCTACGATGATGGTTCCATCGATGTCTACGACAGGAACACCCATCTGCCCGGACTTTTCCACCATTTCCTTTGCTGCCTCTGTGTTGGAACTGACATCAATATCCTCGAAATCGGCTCCTTTTTCTTGCAGATAGTCTTTCACTTTGTGGCACCACGGACATGTGGGTGTCGAGTATACTTTTATCTGTGTCATGATATCACCCTGATAAATATACAAAAAGATTTTTCTGTTTATGTATTTTGCGCAAGAATCTTGACAATATCAGCTGCCAATTCATTGATAGTTTCTGGATTTTTGGGCAGGCCCTTGACCATTACCGGTTCAAGAAGCGTACCCTCCAGTTTTTCCAAAAGAGCAGAGAGCTGAGTATCCATCATACTTCCCCAGCCATAAGAGCCCATGATACCGATCACTCGGGCCCGTGGCTTGAGCGTGGAGATCAGATGCGCTGCCATCAGTGCCTTGGGATGGGCTCCTGCCAGGAAGGAAGGAGAGGCCAGTACGATACCCCCAGCATCGACCAGATCGATGGCAAGTTCACCAATATCTGTCTCGGTCAGATTATGAGTGATTACTTTCACATTCTTTTTCTTTAACGACTCTGTTAGCATAGCGACCATCGCCGCGGTGCTTCCATGCATAGATACGTAGGCAATCACAGTAGATTTTTCCACAGAAGGACCAGCCCACTTTACATAAGCGTCCACGATAGATGGCGGTTCGGTATAAACCTGCCCGTGCGAAGGAGCGATGTAGCGGATCCGCAGGTCACTAAGTGTCTGAAGATTCTTGCGTATGAACGATGCGAAAGGCATCATGATTTCTGCATAGTAGCGCTTTGCAGATTCGAGAGCATCTGTTCCAGAGACAAAAAGGTCTTCAGAGGCGACATGGGCTCCGAAAAAGTCGCATGAGAATAGCACTTCTTCTTCGACAGCATAAGTGGACATGGTTTCCGGCCAGTGGACCCACGGGGTCATGAGGAAGCGTAAGGTTATGCCTCCGAGTTCAATCTCATCCTCATGCTTGACGCCTACTACCGAATTCTGATCAAGATCAAGCAGGTCATGAAGCATACTGATGCATTTCTTGCTGCAGAGCACTTTCGCATCAGGAAAACGCGCCAATACTTCCGGAATGCTTCCTGAGTGGTCCTGCTCAGCATGATTGGCGATGATGTAATCTATCCTTTCTATGCCGATGCTACTCAGATTCTTCAGGAGCGCTTGCGCAAACTTCGGTTCCACCGTATCGATGAGCGCAATCTTGTCTCTTCCCCTGACCACATAGGCATTATAGCTGGTGCCATTAGGCAGAGGGATAATCTCGTCGAACAGCTCACGGATCCTGTCACGGACCCCGACTTCCAATATCCTTTCTGTTATCTGTCGTTCCATTGAGATCTGGCTGAGAATGAAAATGGCCGTGGCCTATACTTTCTCGAACATATCCTTACCCACGCCGCACTCAGGGCATAGCCAATCATCGTCTAGGTCAGAAAACGCCGTTCCAGGATTTATGCCATTGTCAGGATCTCCCTTCTCTTCGTCGTAGACATAGTCACATACAGTGCATTTGTATTTTGCCATTTTTGCATTCCTCTTTATGATTCCTCTTGTGAGTCTCCCGAACTGCCATCCTGACAACACTGCGCACATCCGGGCGAGAAGCACATGCACTCTGGTTCATAGTACTCTTTAGGATGTTTGCATGATGGACATTTCATCGGCGGCTCCTTTCCTTCATGGATGAAACCGCACTTGCTGCACTTCCACCGGATCGGCGTATCCCTCTTGAAAACGTTGCCGCTCTTGACAAGGTTGAGCAATGCGGTGTAGCGTGCTTCATGCTGCTCCTCCACTTTGGCGATCTGCCTGAAAAGCTTGGCGGCATCCTCATTCCCTTCTTCTTCTGCTTCTTTTGCGAACTGAGGGTACATAGATTTGGTCTCATACGCTTCCCCGTCGATCGCTTCCTGCAGATTGGCTACAGTGTCCCCGATGCCACCAAGGAGCTTGAACTCATCCTTGGCATGTTGCATCTCGTTCATTGCTGTCTCTTCAAAGAGATCTGCGATATAGTGATAGCCTTCCTTCCTGGCTACTTTGGCGTAGAAGGCATATTTGTTGCGTGCTTGGCTTTCGCCGGCAAAGGCTGCTTTAAGATTTTCTTCTGTTGTCATCGGATCACCATTTTTGTAAAATATTTGTTCAGTACTCTACTGCTCCATTAGTATCGTGAAGAAGTCGATTAATAAGTCTTGTGCTTACTGAGATAGGCGGAAAAGGGATTAAGCAATTATTGAAAAGGCATATATGTACGCGGGACAGTACTGCTGCGGGCAGATCGCATGCTTATCATCCGCAACATGCTTACTAAGAAGAGGCGGTTTCGCAGCCACAACAAGGCAGGAGATTAGAGGAGAGCGCATATGGAAGGTGATATTGCTCTGATGTAAAGACAATCCCGTATCATCAATATAGTAGAGCTGCAGAGAGCGTGCCACGGAGAGAATAGGCGCCTCATCCATACCTGATGCTTTCAGGACTACTTCATGGTCCGCACTTCGATTGGTTATGGCACCATTTCTGAGAAGGATATCAGTATAGAATTGGTCCCGCACTCTGCGGGATATGTACTTCGCAGAAAGCAACTCTGAATTTGCGGAAGTGGTGTTGAAGGTATCGGACATGATGCGCAGCGCTCTGTACGAAGCATTTGTTGCTGGCAGAGTCAGGATCAGTTCATTCTTCCATGGATAGAATTCGAGATTCATCTGCAGAGGTGCAGAGTCGGTAACATGTCCGGACTTGGAACCCCATGGCGTCATTACATATTGTTTCAGCTTGCTGTGTGCCGCAGGCGCTGCTCCACCCTGCCATCCGAAATCTCTGTCGATCAACTGGAGATCATGGAGATCGACATCCCCATCATCATCAGCGTCCCCGTCGAAGAAACTGCAGTTCTTACATGAATCCATTGAGCTCATGGCTTGCGCGGCATCTGCAGCATCGACCCGCATATCAAGGGTGGGATCGGTCTTTCTGGTGATAGCCACAGCCAAAGAGGTTATTCCGAGGTCAGCTTCCAGTATGTGCCGGTCTTTTCGTAGCGTGCTCTCAAAGTAGGTCGAAAGACCATGAAGTCCTCTGTTCAAAGTTACACGAACCTCATCGAATCTGGCGTATCCACCATCATTACTGAAATGTGATCTCATTGCCGAGGGGATACTGTATTCAGCAAACATGTTCTCTCCCCATTGCTCTACAGAAGTACGATCGTGCTCTGCCTGTGGCCGCCAGATGACCAGATTGTTGAAGGGACGTGCAAGACGGTCCTTGAGGTAGGCTGTCATGTTTATCTGTGAACCGTTTACGGGTTCTTCAGGAAAGTGTGAGTAGCGGATCCCGTGGGAGATGTGTTCCTGGTTTTCGACATTGGCGCGCAGATGCGTGGGATGGCGCGAATTTGATGAAAACATCTGCACAGCCTCGAAAGAGAGGTCATGGCCATAGTGCGGGTGTCCCGCAACACCCGGGTATGATTCCAGGAACGCCACTTCAGCGTAGACGAGGTTCTGTTGAGACGTGGCAATATCTGAAAACGCATCGAAAGAGAGAATAAGGACAGAATCATTCCTGTCGACGCAGAATATGGAAGCTGAGGAAGCAGAATGGTTCACTTTATCCTGCTGCTTGATGCCTGGAGCATTCCAACTACCCCATGCGTTGAAGCTTCCAGTATCGTTTCCGATCCTGCGCATGATGCCGCAGCGTCCCTCTGAGTGGTTGATATAGGCAGTGCCATGCATTTGCCAAATGGGAGCAGGACAGGCTAGGGAGCCTATTTCGCAAAAGTCGTACTCAAGGATGATGCCTGATGTGATCTCGCAGGCGGTCTCACGACCATTCGACCAGACAGAAGGAATCATGAGAAGAAGCAGCAGCACTACAACGGGGAAGCTGACAAAAGGGATTTTCATCTTTGTAGCCTCGCGGCAGAGTTCATAATATCGGACTGGATCATACGCATCAAGGAGTCTTTGCATGCTTCGGCAACATAGTAGTTATGGGCAGTATCATTAAGAGAGTGCTGATCGTGATAATCATGTCGTCTTCTGCGCACCGGGTCCGCCGTGGCCTTGTCTCTGTTTGAGGATTTGCCAACGGAAGCTGGAAGAGGATCCCTGAGAAGCGCCTCATATGCATATCGGTAGTACTCTACCAGATCCAGCGTATCACTCTGTGGTCTGAGCAATGCAGGCAGCGTCATATTTTTCAGTCCGTACGGGAGGATATCGGTGCACATGGAGACAGCGACGTTGCTTCTTACGGCGCGCGCATCATATCTGTTGGCGAGTTCCTGACCCAGAATCTTAACGCCATGGGATATCGCGTAGAGAGGCTCGAGAGCATAGTACCCCCCAAGGCACCAGGGTGACTGCCAGAAACGTAAAGGCGCCATGGAGGCAAACACAGGGAATCGCTGGCCGAATCGGTTTCCGGCCTTCTGTCTCAATTGACTCATGAACCCCGGAAGCGTCGGTAGTACGCGCAGCAATGAAGAGAAAAATGCAGTAAAATCTTCCAGTGTGATTTCGTTCTCCATGATAAAGTAGAGGGCTGAGGGGTATTGACGAGCAGATCTTCGTGGAGGAGGTAGGTGCAGAGGAGGTATAGGTATCCAATAGCAGGACTGCAGGCCTGGGAAGGAACCAAGTTTCTTGAGATAGACGTTCTTCTGTACCTGCCTGAGGACTTGTTTCTGTCCTGCGCTGCACGTGAGCGGCTCATATCTATCTCGAGGAAGTGAAACTGAACTTTCCGCAGGGAAGGATGATTGTTGCCCAAGAATGTCCAGCATCTTGATCGCGCTGTACAGCACAATCGCAATCTCTTGTTCTGACAGAGTCTGGCCACCGTGCAGACTTTTTATAAATCGAAGCTTTCTGCTTCGGAGGCGCAGTCGATCCAGCCACCCCTCGTCCCCTATAATGTCTGAGACAGTAGCCTTGATACAGAGAAAGGGCTTGAGTATGCGGCGATGATTCTTCATGTCGACTAGGAGTGCTTCGTAGCAGCTCACAAGAAGATTCTCGAATTTTCGTTGCAATAAGTAGCTGCTCAGTCTCGTAGGGCATTTTGTTTGTGAAGCAGGATGATCGCTCTCACGCTGGTCAGTGCCGTACAGCAACTGCCAATTCTTCAGCCGTTTTGCTGGCGGCATGAGCAGATCGGACATAATCTTCTGATAGGACTTGAACTCCTGCTGGAAAAAGAGTTCTGTATGAGCCAGGAAAGGCAGGAACAGACGCAAGGCAAGATTGCGCCTATGGAATCTCTTGAGGAACCTCACTGTCCGAGACTGCTGTTCTGCCACGATGACCAGATCGATATCACTGTACCCGGGAGCAAACGCCGTATCAAATGCTGTCTTGGAGTACACAGTCAAGACTCCAGATGTGCGCTTCCAGACAGCCAGAGCAATCCACAGCCCCCACTGATACAGCATGATGCCCCATCGCCGTCCCTTTTTTGATGATGATATTCTGCACACAATATGCTGCAATGGACGGATAATCAGGGACCTGATGCGTTGGACAGGATGCATGGAAAGGGACCGGCACTACTGCTTTTTATAGTTGAGCCTTCAATCAGTATCTCCGAATACAGAAGAGAAAATCGTGCATATGAAAATCCAGGTGCAAATTGGCAAAACAACGGCTCGGCAGTCGCAAGTCACCACGCACGCGACTAGACCACAAAGTGATTGTTGCCCGCCGTTAGTACTTCGCAGCACTATTTTCTACAAAAAGAGAGTTTTGCTATGTGATATTGGTTAAGTAGTTGGAATTTTCTGAAAAATTACAGACCAATCCAATATTGGCAATATCTCTTGCACTGGACACAAGAATGAACTCGTATTCCTGACACTAAGATGGAGTCATTTTCTCTCTCGGATATACTGTCAATGTACAGACAGATTTTGAATGTATAGATACTCTAGAGGCTAACATGGTGCGGGCACAGGCATAATTCATACAGGCATATGCATCACATGTGCAATGTGGGCACAGACTTTTTGTGATTGCAAAACAGTATTTTTTTATATTGCCCATGTTCAGCAATAGCCATGTCAGTAACTGGACGGCAGACAAGGGTGCGTTGGGGAAGGACTATTCTTCTATTGGCAGTATGTCTTTTGGCCATATGTATCTTGTATATGCCGCATTTTAACCACAGGTTGCCTATCCATGTGGATGAATGGCATTACATAGGTCTTTCAGAACAACTGGATCAAGGAATCCCTATCGTGCAGAGCAAATGGGCCTTTGAACTCGGGTTCGTGATACTGCTTGCGCTTCTGGGAAAGATACTGGAGCTGGTCACCTGGTACCATGTCCTGCCCCTTGCAGCAGGTGTTGCAGTAATGCTCATATTGGTGCACCATTATGCGCGCACTGACGATCTTCTGTCTGCAGTATTGGCGGTATTATTGTTCGCCTCTCTGCCTTCCAACGTCAATATCCTTGGGACATGGTTCTTCGTGCCTTCCACCACAGCGATACCGTTCTTTTTCCTTGCTATCTTCCTGATCCATAGGTTCTTCCGGGGAGAGGATCAAAGATACATGTTCCTTGTCATTATCATCGGCATGGCATTGTTCTTGATCCATCCACAGACATTCCTGATAGCTCTCCTATTTGCGGTGCTTCATTATATATTCCAGAGGTCGGGCAGGATGACCGTGGGTAAAGACGCCCCTCTGTCACACTCCCGGATTTCATTCTTGTTGCCACCATGTCGCACCCCCCTCTCGCCTGTCTCAGACAAGCTGCGCGTACAGGTGCGGATAGCCTCTGTGCTACTTCTGGCAGGAATATTTATCTACTATCTCTTTTGGTCAGGATTTGATCCTATAGGTGTCTTTGGATTGATGAAAGGATATCTTGTGTACCCGGAATCCTTCAATCAGTTCACAATCCTCTATAATCCATTTCTTCTGTGGGGTATCTTGCAAAGCCTATTCGTAATTATCGGCAGTTGGAAGGCTCTGCGGCAAGCTGACGCACTTCTGCTTCCTTTGACTGTGCTGCAGGGATTGTTGCTTGTCAATATCGGGATATTCCTCGCTACTGGGTATAGTGTGCTGGCGCATTTCCAGAGGATACTCTACTTCTGGATGCTGGTGAGCCTCCCTGTTGCAGTACAGGGCATGCGCACTGTGGTAGTATACTTGTCTGGCTTGATTCTGCGTGGAATGTCTGCTGCAGCCAGATGTTCCTCATTGCTGCGAAGTGCGCTGGCAGAAAAAGAGGTGACGATTGCTGTAGCCATGAGCATGTTGATGATAGTCGCATTTACTCCGGTCGTAGTCGCAGGACAGATGCGGGACCAGTTCCCTGCAAATGTATTCTACCCAGTAGAGTGGAGCGATTATCATGATATTTCTCTTCTGCGGTCGAGCAAATACAATCTGCTGGTGATGGCTCCGCTGTACATCGGACAATCAGTCATGCCGATATCTGGTAAGCGCGCTGTGGTCAAGATAAAGGATGGTCCGGAATCCCGCGAATATGCGCAGTGGTTCTATCGGCAGGATTGCGCAGGAATGAGAAGGCAAGTTGAACAGAAATGCATTGATGTAGTATACTCACAAAGGGAGTTGCGCTGTCCTGGATTCATCCGTGAGCCTGAGTCCATCAATTATCTTTATTATACATATGGAGTGAGGAACGGGACATGCGGATAGCCTTTGTCTACGATTTTCTTTTCCCGTTCCATATCGGAGGAGCAGAAATTCGTACCTATAAGCTGGCCCTCTACATGGCAAAGCATCCTGAGGTTGAGCGCGTCGACATGATAGGTGTGAAGATGTGGGATGGGCCGGATCATTTCATCAAGGACGGGATACACTATCACGGTGTTTGTAGATACCAATCGGTACAAGATGGAAAGTTCGGTGGGAGACGAATGATACGGGATGCCCTCAGGTACGGACGTTCGGTGCGTGCATGGCTGCGTCAGCATCACGATCTGGATATCGTGGATATTTCCGCATTCCCGTATGCGCATTTACACGACACCATCGCAGAGATGGAAGCCGGCAAGATGCAGCCTGTGGTGACGTGGCATCAGTTCTGGGGCCCCTACTGGAAAGAGTACATGGGTAGTCTGATAGGGAAGGCAGGGATGCGCCTGGAAAGGAAGATCGCTCGGATACCAGCTCAGCATGTATGTGTTTCCACAGATGTTCAGGACTCCTTGCGACAAGCAGGTTGCCAGCCGGGAACTATCAAGGTGGTCCCGAATGGCGTGGATGCCAATCTGATCGATGGCCCTTCGAGGCCGCATTCTGAGAGAGATATTGATGTCATCTTTGTCGGTCGCCTCACGCACCAGAAGAATGTTGGTCTATTCATCGATGCTGTTGCTCATCTTGCACGAGGAGCAGGGGGTGGGGATGGGATAAAGCGTGATGCTGATAGAAAAGGTGACACCTCCTCTCTGCAGTGCGCAATCGTAGGTGATGGCCCTCTCAGGAAGCAATTGCAGAAGCAGGCGGCAAAGCGCGGTGTGGAACATAGGATCAGATTTTACGGGGCTATTCCGCCGCCACAGGTACATACATTGCTGCAAAGGTCCAAAACATTCATATTACCGTCAAGGCAGGAAGGTCAGGGAGGGGTCGTGCTTGAAGCAATGGCTGCCCGGGTACCTGTGATAACTGTGGATGCAGAGCAGAACGCCGCTCAAACACAAGTACAGCATGGTAGGACAGGGTTCATCGTCCAGGCTCAGGCCGAGGTTGTTGCTGCTTGCGTACAAAGAATACTCACAGATCCGGGGAAGCGTCAGGAGATAGGTGATGCTGGTCATCGGTACGCGTCGGCGAGGACTTGGGATGTTACGTGTACGCAGATGTTGCAGATATATTGGGATCTGATGAACCGGAGAGAGAATGATTGATACTGGAGATTAGGCAAAGATTAGGCCGCCGGGATTACGCTTTGCGACCCTCAGGAGATACCCCAGATGTAACCCTTGGAGCATAAATCTTATAACCTGACAAAGATTTCTGACCCCGGATGGAAACGGTTCACATAGATTTTTTCGGCATCTCTTGTGATGTCCATTGCCCGAAAAGATGTGCCAAATGGCTCAAAAAGGATTTTCATGAATACGTAGCTGCAGAGAGTCGCAAACCCCCACGTAGGCGAGGGGACTGTATGTCTGCACAAACGATACAATTTTCTCTTTTTCCAAAGATGCCTGATTACAAGATGCTCCCGGAGATTGTGGCAAAAACATACCACGAACACTACATAGTGTATGAATCCGAGAATGTAAGGATCATAGACTTCTTCAAGCAGGCTCTGATCATGTACCACATAGACCCCCTGCAGATAGAGGTATTCAGCAGAGATCAGGATTTCCTATATGAAGTTTTCATCATGGCTTTCGAGACGATACTTGGCGAACTTGCAGATAAGGGCGGGATGCACAGGATCCATTGCCTTGCGCTGGAACATAAGGGAAAAGCTGCGCTGCTTCTGCTCCCCCCCGGGGCGGGAAAGACAACCATGGCACTGGAGTTCCTTGACCATCCCGAGATTCGTATCCTGGCCGAAGATCAGGTAATGATGCGTGACAATACATTATATGGGATACATACGAGTTGGGGTATCGCTGACAAGCAAATGAATAAAGTACCAGACGCCCCTGACGGAGGAAGGGTTATGCGTAGTCGCAACTACCACGACAAATTCCGCTTCCTGCCTCCTGACAGGCAATGCGCGGCTGCTGCAGAACCATGGATCATATTGCATGGCAAAAGGTATCTGTCGGACCAATCATATATTCGGAGGATCCCGCGGCGCAGGATATGCATGCCCATATTCAAGAGTATGGTGCTCGGCCTCGAATTGCAGCAATCCCTTGCATTCTTCCTGCTCAGGAACTACAAGGATGCCTTTTCTAAAGCTTCCATAGGCATATCTAGGTTGAGGTCCATGCTGAACCTGATGATGCAGTGTAGGACCTACGAATTCCTGATTGGAGCGGATGTGGCAAAGAATGTGGATATGTTAGAGCGATTCATTATTGACAGCACTAGAAGGAATCAGCCGGATCAATAGCCCTCAATTCCGGAGTTTTTGAACAGCAGGCGGAAAAGCACGCTTCCGACAACAAGACTGATCCCGCAGAAGATGCACACATACAGGAAACTGGGCCAGGCGAATCTGGCATTAATCCAGATCTCTTTTACCAGCATGTCAGCATGATACACTGGATTGATCAAAGCAAATATCTGTAATGGTCGTGGCAGACTG
This sequence comes from uncultured Methanosarcinales archaeon, assembly GCA_964565095.1. GTDB lineage: Archaea > Nanobdellota > Nanobdellia > Woesearchaeales > DATGWN01 > CAZMDB01. The sequence continues at coordinate 12,334 of CAZMDB010000004.1, forward strand.
CTGATGGGATAATAGAAGCAGGAGAAGGTGGCCCAGATCCAGAATCCATAGCTCATGATGAAGACGAGATTCTCTTTTGTAAGAGTGAGAGCCCCCATGATAAGCCCTATGCCGTTGACGCCAAGATACATCACTGCGAGTGTCAGGAGGACGAGCAATACCCGGATGATCCCTATGGGGGCAAGAAGCAGAGATACTGCAAGAGAAAAGATGACGATGGCGATGACATCGAACACACCAGCAGCAGCTCCTCCGAGGGCCAAAGAGATGCTGCGTGCCTTGCTGATCAAAGTGCCTTGTATGGTCTCCCAGTATTTTTCATGCCGGAACATTCTTTCGAACCGTTGGAATCCAGTGCTGAAAAGGATGAAATTCATCGTTCCGAGTATGAGGAAAATGGAAAAGTTTCCCTGATCTATCCAATCGAAAGAGACAGCACCTGCTTTCCAGAAACCAGCGTATACTATCAGTAGCAGTATCAGTCGCTTGGCAGGATATACAAACATCTCCAACAGATAGGTGATTGTATACCGAAGTTTGAGTTTCAGTTCCTTATGCGCAATAGCCCATGAGTGCAGCACCACCTCTGTGAGCACATTCTTCATTTTCACAGTTTTTCACCTGAAATCTGTGTGAAGTACCAGGGTTCGACATCCTGCTTGAGTGAAGCTATCTTGACGTCAGCTCTCAGTCTCCCCGATTGCAGTAAGAGGATACGATCAGTCATCTGTGCCACCTCGTAAAGATTATGCGTGGTCACAATGATGGTCTTATTCAGCCCGCGTATGAAGGATCTTAGAGACGCCGCAATATCCGGGTCCAGCCCGCTTGTTGGTTCATCCAGAAGGAGTACGTCAGGATCGTGTATGAGCGCACGTGCCAAAGCGAGTTTAGATTTCATCCCATTGCTGTACCGTTCGACGTAATCATGGATCCACGACCCAATGTCCAAGGTTGTACACAACTCCTGTATGCGCCTCTGAGATGAATCCACAGAGTAGAGTCGTGCGAAATACTGCAGATTGTCATAGCCAGTCATGCGATGATACAGCATCGTGTTGCCAAGCATCAATCCCACCCGTACATGTTGAGGTCCGATGGGAGCCCCATCCAGAAGCACTCGGCCACGTGATGGATATAGAAGTCCACCAATCAGTTTGAAGAGGGTCGTCTTTCCGGCACCATCCGCGCCCAGAAGAGCAACATGTTCTCCGGTAGTCAGAGAAAAAGAGACATTGTCAAGTGCCTTGAAATGGCTTTTCTTCTTTGGTAGAAGGAAGCATCGGGAACGATCACATGTGACGAACTCGTGTGTCACATTCTCGGCGTCTATCATGGTCATCGATGGGGAGAGAAGACTGGTTTTTAAGTCTATTGCAGAGTCAGGAAATGAGCGATCGCGTCACCGAGCCGCTGTTCTTTGTCTATTGTCTGCTTCTGGGACGTCACCAATCGCTCAGCCTTCTTGATTGCAGCAGGGATGTCTTTAAGGGATTCCACGCTTATCACCCGGCCCTGTGCTGCAAGACGGCGTACAAGTTCCACCTGATGATTGTCACGGCACTTGTCCATCCGTCGTGTCCGGGGCATGCAGATACATGCAGCTCCATTGCGCACAGCCATGATGATGGATCCCGCTCCTCCATGAGTAATCACGATGTCAGCAGATGAGCAGCATGACTGGAGATGGCTGCGAGAACCAAACCTGAAAAACTGTGCAAAGCGGGGAGTACAAGGGGTCCTGCCGATCTGCATGATAATCTCATGATCAGATTGGCGAGCCAGCGAATCCATATAGCTTACAAGTCTTGGGAATGAGGCGTTCGACACGGTCACAAAGATCATGACAGAACATCACCTGCGTAGATGATTTCGGCTTTTGCGCGAGCATATGCTTGTGCTAGCTCGGGCCACTGTATATAGACGCGGTCCACAAACAGTGCGGCGATCCGACCAGTAACACTGGGCGTGTGGACGCGGTTGAGAGATTCGACAAAGATGGTCGTGATACCCATGCACCGTGCAGTAAGCAGCGCGGGAAGGCAGATTGATGCTCCGGTGGAGATCACGACATCCGGGCGCTCTTTGCGGAGAATCCGCAGGACCTGCCAGAAATTCTGGATGAGTCGATGTGGATAGATCGCACGCAACGGATACGTTCCCAGAAACGGCCGGATGTAGCGGATATCATACTCCATGTGACGTGTGTCATGGGACTTATCGCTGAGGATGAAATAGGAGAATTTCTTGGTACTGAAACATTCGATGATCTGCTGGAGCTCCGTCAGGTGACCACCTCGTGATGATGCGAAACAGATATGGCGTTTTTTCATCTCTCATCCTCCGGTCGGTATCGATAGGATTCTTCATGGATCCGGATTCTTGTTCTTATAGTCGAACGTAGCAGGAGGGCGGAGACGAACAATATGAGAATACAGATAAGAGCATACCTCAAATACCCATATCTGCCCGCATACCTAAAATATGCCTGCACCAAATCCGCTGGCTGAGCAGGAAGACCAGTTCCTGGGGAAGGGATGCTTGCATTCCTTGCGTTCATTGAACTGCGGTCCAGCTCTACCGCTCTGCCACTGACAAGGCATTCATTGTAGATTGACGTATTCTTCTCTCTATCCTTCCGTGTCACAGGGAATCCTCCAACCTCATAGCATGGCTTGATCGGAAATGATAGGTTTGTTGTGAGGGATTCAAAGAATATATCCATATCTTCGGCACAGAGTTCCTGCATCGTGTACATAAGCCGTCCCCAGAAAAGCTTGTCAAGATGTGTCCCGTACAGCCTGTTGAAGAAATGGTGCTGGATATCATATTCGTGCATAGTGGCAAAAAGCAGCCCGTTGAGAACAAAGTTGCGACGAGTGGCCTGAGGATGATAAGGGAGTGTCTCGATGTACTGTGCTGGAATCGGTTCGAGAATCGCATCAAGATAGAGCTCTTTGATGTAGGGATGGCGCGCGATGAGATGGAAGTCAACTGCATGTCCTGCCACGTCCGTAAGAATCCACATAGGATCCCGATTGAATCTGGCCAATCTTCGGGAATACTCGGGATAGTGTCGGTCAAACTTGATCGCAATCCTTTCTGCAAGTTCTGACTCCAGAGGGTCAATCCAGACATGATGCATATAGCCAAGAAGTCGTGCATGGTCATTTCTGCTCTTGTTACGCAGAGAAGAGTAGTATTCTGAACTGTGTGTGTGCGGACCCGCAGCATTATGGAGTGATTGTGACCATGGGGACGACATCTGCGCGATATCCGGCAGTAAAGATCCGGAAAGCCCTGCCGAGTCCTCGATCCCTGCTTCTGAAGCCAGATAGATATGCGTGTAGGGCTTCCATGCATGCGCAGAAGATGGAAGAATCAGTAGGAGCAGAATGAGAGGGAAAATTGATTTGGCACGAAGAGATTTCAGCCACCGTGGTCGTGTGAACACGTGTGGAAGGCTGCAGCATGAAAGAAGGACCCCAGCCAGGATCCAGAACATGAACGTAAGGGGAGTCTCGAAGTAGGCTGTCGTCAGTATGAAGAGTGTCAGTAACGTGCCTGATGCAGCAGTTTTTGAGAAAACCTGATGATGTGAAGATGATGTCTCCGCGGCCCTCCCATCCTTAGCAAGGTGCATCCGGATGATCCTGATGAACAGGATGACGAGATGAGCGAACACGAAGAGGAGACCGAGAAGTCCGGCGATACCTGCTTCAGCAACTGTCGTTGCGACATAATTATCGATGATATGCACATCTGATACAGAAGAAACACCAAAACGTGCAGGATCTAACCTCAGGGCCCCTCGTAATCCTGTGCCGGCCGGATATCGTAGTGTCATTTCTGCCGAGTGCAGCCATGTGAATCCGCGTTCTTCCAGGTAGGAGGAGAGGGGGGACATCATCGTGTCGTATTTTTCCTGCATGCGATCCGAGATGACCAGGTATCCGAGCGTAGATCCCAAGAACAGCAGCATCAGAAGAAATGATCCGGCGATCAAGGCAGATGGGAATAGCCGCGATTGTGTCCTGCGGAGATAGGCTACATGTAGGGCCCAATAGGTTACGACAGATGCGAATGCGATCAGTATGGCCAGTCGATATCCTCCCAGCCAGACGGAAGTTATAAGATGGATAAAGATTATTCCCATCATGAGCAGTTTCTTGTGGGTGCTGAAGAATGTGGATAGCGAACTGCATTCTCGCGGAATGTGGATAGGATGTCGGTTGAGGTACTGTGTTATGAAATACATGATGAAGACCAGAGCAGTGATGTACCAGTATACAGGTGGTATGACATCGAATGCAAGCGGTCCATGATGAGCAGCATTATTGATGCGTTCACGCATGACAGGGCTGTACATGATTTTTAGATATCCGTAACCTGTCAGGTGTTGCAGATAAGCTACCAGTCCCGAAAACGAAGAGAGGGCAATAACTAGCTTGAATATGATGTGCATGACGTATTGTGATCGGAAGAGTTCTCGGCAGATGTAGAGCAGTGGGATGAATCCAAGATACCACACCGCTCCGATGAAGCTAAGGAGCATCCCTTGCCCTTCTTGCATGAGAGGATTCCATAGCTGGAAGAAGATGACCAAACCATACAGCAGGATTGCCACATCCAGAGCGGAAAAACCTTTCGGGCGGTACCAGATAATCGCAATGAAGAGAAAAGCTGCGGCAAAGAAATACTTGAATCCATGTAGCAGAGGATGGTATCCGGAAAGCAGCTTCAGGAATCCTTCGAAGTGCATGTAGATGATGAAAATGAAGAGCAGCTTTGCTCCGATGGGTATCCTCCGGAATGCATCAGGCAGGAACCATCTCTTTCTTTTGCCGCGTTTGGAGAAAAGATGCACTAGTCCGATGATCAGCATCAGCATGAAACCTCCACCCAGGAACGTCTGCTTCCAGAACAGATGCAGGAAACCGGGGGCGGTGTGCCGTTTCTCTGATAAAGTAGACCCTGCGCAGGCGCGCGGATAGATAGATGCGATACCTTCAGAATCACCTGCGGACACGCTTGCGAGTGTCCCAACAGAGATATTGTGCGCTTCCAGCAACTCCTTTGCCTCGTCAAGAATTGAATCCCAGTCATCCTCAGCAAGATGCGTACCGAACTTGCGGTTGAGATAGAAACCCTCAAAGCCATATCGATGTATCAGGGAGTAGAGATACGCATCCTTCATCATACGTTGATGGTCATCAGGGATGTCGAAAGCGTGTCGCATTTTCTCAAAGATCGGCCGGGGGATGTGGTGTATGGAAGCAAGATACTTTTCGGTCACTCTTGGATACTGCGCATATGTCAGAGAATCCAGAGCAAAACTCGCAATCTCGAGTGAGGTATTCAGAGAGTGATCATAAAGTTCTCCCCAATTCTCTAGCAATTCAACAGCTACAGGATACAGGATATCATACTCGTGCTGATCCATGCTGAGCCGTGCCATATAACCTGCAGCAAACAGATCAGCCTCGCTGTCACTATGGTTCACGGCGTGTTGCATGTACCGGTATGCTGACCCGTGGCGCATCACGAGGTCACGATTCATGTGCTCTGCGGGATAGCGGACCACAGCCCCTACGGTCACCAGATAGTCAGGCGCAAGCGCCCCCGAAACAAAATCGATGCACTGGCTCTCTGTAGTAGCGGCGGTCACCGTCAGAGGTTTCCAGCCTTGGACTGAAGGGAGGGATACGAAGAAGATGAGCGCGCACAGCAGCAAGAAAGCGATCGGCAATACGGTGTTTCTATTTCCTCGATACATATCACTCATTCCTGCGAATCAAACGGATAGGGTTGCCTACTGCAGTGCAGTGATCAGGTACATCCTTTGTAACTACAGCGCCTGCACCGATACGGGCATGCTTCCCTACACATACCCCTGGAAGCACCAATGCTCGACTTCCGATAAATGCGTATTCATCGATGCATATGTCGCATGAGATCAGTTCTCTGTTCGGAGAATCAAGATCGTGGGTGCCCGTGCAGACAAAACTTTCCGGACCAAGTATAGCCCGTCGCCCTATCCGGATGCGGCCACAGCTGTACAGCCATGTCCTGTCCCCGATACAACATTCGTCCTGAAGGTGCAGTTTCCAAGGCATCTTGATCCGTGCACGTGGATGGATCTGTGGATGTCCCTCGATCTGTGCACCAAAAAGTCTCATCCAGAACAGACGCCAACCATTCATGGGTTTCGGCGTCCATCTGCAGAGTACAGTCCAGCAGGTCTCCCATAATTGCATGCGCACGCGGGTACCCAGTGACCACGGCGATGACAGGAAGCAGGACTGTTCGTATATCTGGCGGTCAGTTTTTTTCATCGGCGCGACCTCTGTTCTTGCAACCTCTGTTTCTGATTAATAGTATGCTCAAGCATTGAGACCAGCGCCTCTGCACTTTTCTCTATAGCGAAATGCTCCATGAAGACATCAGTGCACTTTGCTCGCATAGATGCCTTTCGTGCATTACTGCAACGCATCCATTGCGATATGAGCTCGTCGGTTCCTGCTTGGGTGTCTGGCTGCACGAGGCCTACTTCATTTGCTGAGATAATGTCATGGATGTTGACCTTGTCGCTGATGAGACATGGGACTCCGCATGCGAGAGCTTCAGCCACTGCGACTCCGAAGTTCTCCTGATGTGACGGCAGGATGAACGCGTCAGCCAGACGGAACGCACCCCATTTCAGGTCCCCTTGCAGCATGCCTGTCCAGACGACAGTCTGCTCTGTCCGAGATGCAATCCGACGGAGAGAACTCATATATTCTTGCTGATCATCAGATGCAGATCCTGCCATTATCAGAGCATAATTGTCCTTGGCAAATTTCTTCCATGCACGCAAGAGAAGGTCGCATCCTTTTTTCTGATGTATCCTTCCGAGAAACAATATGAGTTTTTTCCCTTCTGTCTCCGGGAATGTATCGAGAAATGACTTACGTTGACGTGCTTTATCGTCGTCTGATGAAGGTGGCATCCCGGTGCCATAGGGAATCACGTGACCCCTAGCCCTGTAGGGCTCAAATGTGATTGCACTGACTTTCCTCTCCTCTTCCGAGGTAAACAGAAGTGCCGATGCATCCCGCACCACCCCATGTTCAGCCAATTTCCAAGCTAACAATTTTTGTATATGCTTGAAGGGATATGCATGTTTGAACCAGGGATCCAGCATGCCATGAGAATATACTACGAATGGAACGCCGTGTTTTAGACAGGCAGCTCGTGTCGCGGGCCCGCAGAAGCGCCAAAAACCATGGATGCTGACTGCGTCGTACTTTGAGATGTTCTTCTCGAGCCAGTGCCACAGTTTGAGGGAGAATCCGTATCTGCTCCAGCCATGTCCCTGTGCATGCACCCGTATCTCACTGTTTTGCTCTACGCAATCGGGCGGGTCCATCGAAAGTATTTCACTGTACCATCCGTGGCGGTTCAGGTAGGGTTCTATGTTCTTAATGGCTGCCACAGGGCCGCCATACTCAGGAGAGAAAGAAAGGATGACACGCAGAAGTCTGCGAGTGCGTCGATTTTGTCTTCTCCCTATCCGTGCATTACGCATACGCACCTGTTGGCCCATCACAGATGGGTCTTGAATGTCATATTAAAATGTTTCCAGAAGGATTCTTGCATGGCTTCTGCGTTATGATTGTGACAGACATATTTCCGTCCGTTTCTGCCCAGGTCATCAGATCGCCAGGGTTGACTGATCAGTTTGAGAAGACCATCTGCAAACTCTTTCGTAGAGAAATCGCACAGTATGCCGTTGTGTCCTTGCCTGATAAAATCTTCTGGGCCACCACACCGGGTAGAGACCACTGGTGTGGTGCATGACATAGCCTCCAGTCCAACTATCCCCAATCCTTCCTGCACCGATGGGATAGCAAGAAGACTTATCCGGCGATAAAAGTCACGCAGCTTCTCCCGGCTACCATACGGAGTGAAGATCACGCTGTCAGAAATTCCCATTCTTCGGGCGTACGGTAGGAACTCATAGGGGTCCCCCACTCCCATGATTTCCAATGTCAATGGAGATTCTGATCGGGACATGGCCAGCCTGAAGGCGCGTAGTAGGAGTGGAAGGTTCTTTCGGGGGTCCTTGTAGCGTCCGGCAAAACCTATCCGACCGGGAATTCTCTTTCCTGAGGGTGGTGTGAAGAATTCGGTATCAATAGGGATGGGGATATATCCAATGGATGGAGGCATAGCAGACGGCCTTCTTTTCATAATACGTAGAAGCCGCTTTCTGGTATACTGACTGACGGCTGCTGTATGCATGTGGTCTAGCGCGATTCTTTGTTCATATCTGCAGAGAGGAGCATCGAAACAATTCTCCACAAGTCTACGGTACCAGGGGAACCGGATTCTCCTGTCCTTCCTGTCATCATCGAACTCAGAAGCCACCCAACCCATGCATGGAAGCTGCAGACGTGCGGCAATATATCCTGGCAAAGGATTTCCTGACACAACGATGTGATACTGTGAGGATGCCACGGTGTCCCTGAAGTGTTTCCAGCAAAGATGGCGTGCTGACTCCAGTTCCGGCAGCAAGATGCCTATGTCATGGAAGGTCACAGGGCATTCCCCGATGCATCCTCTGTGGACACGCATAGCCGGTCGAAGGCCGGGCTTCCATGATGGTACTGACAGTGAAGAATCAAGGCGGTACGGCATGTAGCGTACTATCCGGCAGGAGAAGCCCTTCTGGCTGAGGGTCCGCACGGTATGTGCGACCTGCGTTCCGACACCTCCTTCAGAGTAGTGGGTGAGTAAAGCGACTGAAGGTTTGGGATAGTCTTTAGGCACTTTAGTCATGGCAATCTCCGTGTTCTCTTGGGCTGGCACTGGACTCTTCATCCCTATTGTCTGCATGAAGTGGATTCGTAAGAAGTGGCATTATTTGTGCAAGAAGAGTTTCTGCTATATGCGCGTGCCCTTTCCCTTGCAGATGCAAGCGGTCTCTATAGGCAGAATCCTCCGGATGTGCGATCACAACCTGAACGGATTTATCCTTGCTCAGATTCCACAATGATTCTGGAAGCTGTGTGGTGGGAAGAGAACTGTTTTTTTCGGGGATGTAGAGGAGAACTGGCTCCGCTTCAGTCAGAGAAAAAATCTCGCGGATAGCTTGCACGTTGTTAAGCAGAGCAGTGTCATGCAGCGCCACTGCTCGTGGCTTCCTCATCTTCTTCTCCCAAAGGAGTCCCATTATGTGTTTAAGAGGAGAAGATGGTTCCGTATCTGGAAAAGATGCGCTGCCCACATCCTGCAGGGAACGCTCCTGGTGAAGGTCGTCCTGGTTGATCTGTACGATCAGGATGTCAGCTCCGAAGTCACCATAGGCCCTAAGGTATTCCAAGCGATTCTCTATTGACCATCCCTTTGCTGCAGCGGCAAGGATTTCACAGTCATATCCATTAGCCTTCAGTGCGCGCCTTAGAAGTGACGAAAATATATCTTCATCTCCGAGCCGCACCCCGCCGTCGGTCTGCGAATCTCCCAGGATAAGGATCCGGCATCCTGTAGAGGGCAGGAGTGGAGGCGATCTTTGGGAAAATTCATTGTAGCTGATGCGGTTCCCCAGTACGTCGCAGGATTGAGAAGGCACAGGCAGATAGCCTATTTCGGGATGGGAACGATACAGCACAGGTTCATCCAGTCCTGCTACAGTAAGGGCCTGATCCAGAGTAACAATGCCGAATAGAAGCAGTATAGTCAGCATGAGACTGAAAAGTATGCGTTCTTGAGGGTGCATAAGAGTGAGAATATGACCTTGTATAAAAAAGACACTATGGTAGCCTGCCTGCCATCAGATAACGGATTCAGATAGCTTACTGCACCGAGGCGTACCTCGCCTTCGCCTCATCCCGCTCTTCATCATGGCATACGATTGGTGCAGGATACGCGACCTTCTTGTGCCAATATTCCTTGCATTCCGTGCTCCATTGGTGTATATGTGCAGGGTCTAGTTCTTGAAGTTCCGGGACCCATTCTTTGATGTATATACACTCAGGGTCGAAGCGTTTCTGTTGCCTCCAGGGATTGAAGATCCTGAAGTACGGCTGAGCGTCGCATCCTGTCGAAGCGGCCCATTGCCAATTGCCATTGTTTACCGCAGGATCATAATCCATAAGCCGTTTGGCGAAATAGCGTTCTCCTTGGCGCCAGTCTATGTGCAGATCTTTGATCAGAAAGGAGGCCACGATCATGCGTACGCGGTTGTGCATGAAGCCGCTGGTGTTGAGCTGACGCATGCCGGCATCTACGATAGGGAATCCGGTATTTCCTTTGCACCATGATCTGAATCGTTTTTCTGCCTGCGCGCCTTTGTCCCACTCCAGTTCTTTGTATTTGGAGCGGAAGGGGGAGCCGAAGACATGAGGAAAGTGATGCGCCACATAGGTAAAAAAATCGTGCCAGTACAGCTGCCGCAATAATGGATGGTCTTCGCGGGTTCCCTTGATCGCATGATATATTTCCCGCAGAGAGCATGTTCCGAATTTGATATGGGCAGACAGGTGAGTGGTGGCATCCTTGGCAGGAATGTCCTTGTCTTTCGAGTAGTCCTCGAATTGCTCCAGATTGCGCAGGATTCTGAGGGCGGATTTCCTGCCAGCGTCGGCTGATATGGCGTGATCGCGGGTATAGCCGGGATGAATCTGTTCCTGCATTGCACCAAGTGTGACGCTATGTGCATTCATTCTTGTGGACTCATCCATAGGTAATTCCTTGAATGAGTAATTCTCTGGAAGCCTGTTTCGGGGTTCCGGGATAACATAGGTGAGGGCTTCCCGGTGGAAAGGTGTGAATACCCTGAAAGGGGTTCCTTGAGTCGTCATGACTGCTTCAACGTCTATGAGGAGAGCATCGGGAACTTGGTGGAAGGCCGCATCATGTTTCGTGCAGACATCTATCAGCTGCTTACCCCGTTCTCTGCTGAATGGCGTGTAGTCTTGCATGCTGTACACGGCATGTATGCGATTCTCAGAAAGGATGTGATCTACGACATCATGGGTGGTTCCATGGAAGAGATGAAGACGTGATGATCGTCTCCGGAGTTCAGCTTCTAGTTCTTCAAGAGAGCTCAGCATGAAGGTCAGCGAATGCTCCCCGAAATAGGGATTGTCCGCTATCTGGCGGGGGTCGAAAATGAAGCAGGCAACGACATCGTCATGGTCAGAGAAAGCGGCCTCGAGCGAGAGGTTGTCGATCAGGCGTAGGTCCCTGTGGAAAAGGAAGAGTGCTGTGGTGCGCATCCTGAAGCATTATATGTCGCGGGCATTTTTAAATCGCTTGCTTGCAGGCAGGTTGTCAAATACGGAAAAAAGGCGTGAGAATTTTTGGTATTTATATAATAAAGGGAGATTTTTTATAAAGGAAGAAAGCATTGCACCATGTACGCCAAAACTGGCGGGGGGATACGCGATGAGAAAGAATGCACTTGACTGGATTGCGCTGATATTGGTAATCATTGGAGGTCTGAACTGGGGACTTGTGGGGTTATTCGGACTTGACCTAGTCGCACTTATCCTTGGAGGAGTCCCTCTTCTGCAGAACATCGTATATGTGTTGGTTGGTCTGGCTGCCGTGTACATGATCTATTTTGCCGCAGCGAAGCAATAAGTCCAAGGGGGGATGTAGGCATTCATAGGTAGATAGTATTCCTATGGTCCACTCTCATGGTCTGTTTTTGTTGTTCCTGTGATCTATTAGTGTGCCATTCCTGTGATGTTAGCAGCGCATTGCAGTCTCCAAGATGATGCGGCTGCATATGCCAAAACAATTTAAAGCGCGGCTACTGGCTCATTGCTATGGGACACTTCTCCGGCAGCATCGCGCGAGTACGCTTCTCAAGGACACCAGAAGGGATAGAGGCATTCCGGACGCATATGCTCAATTATTACAAGAGGCACAAACGTCCCATGCCTTTCCGGGATACCGAGGATCCGTATGCAGTCCTTGTATCAGAGATTATGTTACAGCAGACACAGGTAGAACGTGTGCTGCCGAAATTCAAGAAATTCTATGCTGCCTTTCCAAATCCTAAAGCGCTGGCGCAGGCCCCCCGTGCAGAGGTACTGGCCATGTGGCAGGGGCTGGGATACAACAGGAGAGCAATAGCGCTGCAGGATACAGTAAAAGCATTGGTGGAGTTCCACCAAGGCCGGATCCCTGATGATCCAGAGGTCCTGCAGAAATTTCCAGGGATAGGTCCTGCTACAGCATCGTCCATAGTGGCATTCGCTTATTGCAGACCGACCGTGTTCATCGAGACGAATATACGACGAGTGTTCATACATTTTTTCTTTGATGACGATGCAGATGTGCATGATGATGATATCCGACCCTTGTTAGCAGAGAGCTTACAGGATGTAGATCCTCGGCAATGGTACTACGCATTGATGGACTACGGTACCATGCTAAAGAAACATGTGCAGAATCCCAATCGGCGCAGCAAGCAGTACAGGAAACAGTCCCGTTTCGAAGGATCTGATCGTCAATTGCGCGGCGAGATCCTACGACGGTTGCTGGCACATGAAGAACTTGCCGATGAAGAGGTAGAGGCGATCATTACGGACAAGCAACGGCGCAAGAGTATCATGCAAGCCTTGGCCAAAGAAAAATTCTGTAGACAGACAGCATCAGGATACAGGATCCTGTGACCTGCTTGCGTCGCATCTGCCCAGAATGACGTGCAGCCATGCGATCGAGATGATATCAGCTACGATGGCTGCGATGATCAGCCCACCTGCGACCCATAGATAGCTCAATCCTAACACATAGATGAACAGATAGCTCACAGGAATGAAGACAACGACTATCCGTATGAAGTTTATGACAAACCCCGGCAACCCATACCCCATGCCCTGCATGGCGCGGTTAATCAGCATGGTGATGGTGATGAGCGGGAAGAAGAATATTTCTACGCGCAGGTAGGGTGCACCCAAGTTGATAAGTACGCTCTCGCTCGTGAAGATCCGCAGGAACAGTTCCGGGAATATGAAGAGGATCGCGCCGAATGATGCAGATAATGCGACTATGATAAAGGTGGAAAACCTTATGGTCCTGTGTAGGAGGTCATAGCGCTTTGCTCCAAAGAACATCCCGACCAGGGTCATTTCCGCACTTGCAAATGCGACTCCAGGCAGGATAGCCACAGTCTCGAACCGTGACACAATCCCGTACGCAGCCACGTAATTAGTGCCGAAAAACGACATGAAACTGTTACTTACCATTTGGGATACAGTGTGAAGTATCATCATGAGCGTGGCTGGTGCTCCTACCGATGCGATCTCCTTGAATATGGATAGGGCAGGAGAGAATGACGAGCGGTGGATATGCAGGCTGGATCTGGTACGGAGCATATACAGCGAGATGAAGAACCCGCAGGTATAGGCGATAGCGGTAGCAAGAGCGGCTCCCTGGACCCCCATATCCAGGACAAAAATAAGAATCGGATCTAGGATGATGTTGATCATCAGTGAGATGACCTGCACAATCATGGGCGTCTTGGTGTCTCCCTGGGATGAGAATATATAATGGAAAATAAGGTCTGTAAAGAGGAAAAAAATACCGAAGAAGATGATCCGCATATAGGCGATCCCAAGAGATAAGGCTCGACCTTCAGCACCCATGAGAGCAAGAAACTGTGGGATGAATAGCATGCCTAGGATGAAAAGGATGACCGCTAGCCCTACACTAAGCAGGATTCCGTGGATGGCTGTATTCTCGGCCTTTTCTTGTTCATCGGCGCCAAGATACCGGGAGATCAGCGAGCTCATCCCCACTGCGACCCCGCTATTCAAAGAAAGGAGGATGAAAAATACGGGGAAGGCAAATGTGAGCGCAGCTACCGAATCAGCCCCCAGCCTTCCGATGAAAGCAGTATCCACAAGGCTATAGGTCGTCTGCACAAGCATGCCGATCAGGGCCGGCAATGCAAGCCTGAAAAGACCCTTGCGCGGATTTGCTATGAATTCGCGTACCCTGGTGTTCTTTTTCTGCGGTCCGGAAGAATTTTTCATTGAGAGAGACACCGGTACTCTGATTATAAAGGTTATGTCTCACACTATCATCTCGGAATGCAGAAGAGAAAAAGGTCCATGAGAATTCATGATTTTCAATGTTTGAAAATGCTTTATTTTTATAACTGTCTAGAAGTAGAATCACATCTTGGACCGATTTCTTGGGCCCAATGGAAGACCGCGATTCCATGGATATATAAAATGATAGTTTTATAAGGGAATACTTTCAGAATTCTGAAAAAAGAGGTGTACTAGGTGAAATTGAACGATATAAGTATCAGATGGCAGTTGATGATTATCTGTGTCCTGCTTGTTTCTCTCCCAGTCATTATTCTCGGGGTCTTGAGTTATAACCAGGCTCAGCAGGCAACATTCGATCAGGTAGAGCATCAATTGGAGGCTGAGACAATACAGTTAGAATTGTATGTGGAAAGTGTACTATCGGAGGTACAGACGTTTGAGGAAAAAAGTATCGCTCAGGCTGAATCGATGGTAGGTGAACAAGCTAAGGCAGTCTATGAGATGGCCTACGCAGTTGATAATTCAGAACGACTGAAAAATGCCATTGCAAACATCGTTGTGGGGCAGACCGGTTATGTGTTCGTCCTTGATTACGAAGGAAATTATGTAGTCTCAATGAATAGGGAGCGCGACGGCGAGAATATTATGGATGCCAAAGACTCGGACGGCAATTACTTCATCAGAGAAATCATTTCGACCGGACGGCGTCTTGCGGGGAATAACATCGCTTATCAGACCTATCCCTGGAAGAACGCAGGAGAAGACAAGGCACGTGATAAGATTGCTGCGCTGATTCATATTCCTGAGAAAGGATGGATCATCGGCGTCAGTACGTATTTTGATGAACTCATAGATGCAGACTTTGCGCAAAGCAGACAGAAGCACATGAAAGAGGAGCTTCGCGATATCACCATCGGAAAAAGCGGCTACATATTCATCCTGAATAAGGATGGAGAGTATGTGCTTGGACCCGATGCTAGCAGCGATGGGCGTAGTGTGTGGGATGCGCAGGATGCCGACGGGAATTACTTCATACGCAACTGGATAGAGGACGCAGAGACTCTCGATGGTGAGGCTGTCATCCAGTACTATCCATGGGATGAAAATGGCAGGACGCGTAAGAAAGTTGCCGCATATGCGTATGCGGAAGACAAGCAATGGACAATAGGAGCAAGCGCATACCAGTCAGATTTCCTTGATGGTCTATACGCTATCCGTAATACAACTATCACTACCGCTATTATTGCAATAATCATCGGATCCCTGGTTGCCTATCTGTTCGCAACGTTCATGACCAAAGTGTTTGATAAGCTGCGCAATAAGATGGATCTGGTAGCAAAGGGAGATCTTCGAGTGAAGGTGGACGACGATGCGGGAAACAATGAACTTGGACAGATGTCCCGTGCTTTTGGAGTGATGGTCAAAAACCTTCGGGAGTTGGTGGGCAACATCCATAAGAATGCCATGGCCTCTGCGTCATCTGCAGAAGAGCTTTCGGCAAGTGCTGAAGAGGTCAATGCCTCGATGGAGCAGGTGTCTTCCACGATAGAAGAGGTGGCAAAGGGTGCTCAGAATACCTCTAAGGAAGCATCTGAAGCCAGGGAATCATCTAAGAGCACCGCGACCTCTGCTCAGAAAGGCAGCGAGTCTGCGGCAGCCGTGAATGAGAAGATGCAGGCCATAAGCCATACCACTGAAAAGAGTGCAGAGAGTGTGCGTGCACTGGGAGATAAGTCTCAGCAGATCGGCCAGATTGTGGATACGATTAACAGCATCTCAGAACAGACGAATCTGTTGGCTCTCAACGCTGCCATTGAAGCAGCGCGTGCTGGAGAGGCAGGTCGTGGGTTTGCTGTCGTGGCTGACGAAGTGCGGAAGCTTGCCGAAGAATCCGGTAAGGCGACCGGAAAGATTACGGACCTTATCAAGGCTATCCAGCAGGATATCAAGAATTCGGTGGCGACGATGGATGAAAATGCTGCACAGGTCCAGGAGGGATCAGAGGCGGTGCAGCAAGCGCTCACGGCATTTGAGAAGATTCCTCAGCTTGTCAATGGCATCAATAAGTCGCTTGAAGACATGTCTGCTGTTGCCGAGGAGAATGCCGCTGGATCAGAAGAGGTCTCTTCGTCTGTGCAAGAGGTCACCAGTTCGATGGAAGAGGTCTCACGTGCTGCGCAGGATCTTAGCTCTGGCGCAGAGGATCTCAAGAGGCTCATCAGCCAGTTCCAGCTGGACAAATCAGCGGATATTCAAGCAGGAAAGACTGAGCAGGTTAACAAGGACTAGGAGAGGCAAGAGCCGTAATAAAGGGAGGCATCCCCTCCTTCATTTTTTTTGTTTTAGCTTCCTTCCACTGTGGTTAGCGTTTTTAGCAATATATGCACAGGATTTTCCAAAAGAAGCTTCACGCAGCACGATACAGACTTTCCCAAAAGGCACTCTGCTACATTCCTTTCCGTATTATGCAGCATCCTTGTCATCCTGCCAGAGTCCGAAGGTGTTGCCTTCTGTATCCCTGCAGGTGCACATATATCCCCAGCCCGGAACAGTGATTCTGTCACCAGCTTCCCCCCCGGACGACTGTATCCTCTTTTTCATATGTTCAATATCCTCCACGGAGATGAAGTGCATGATCTGCTGTTGTTCATCTTGTCGCAATCCCATGCCACCTCCCAGTTCGACCGGTTCGTGGGATGTCCTGACCAGATAATACTCCATCCCTGGAGCTTTCTTGAATTCCCATCCGAAAAGCTCGGTATAGAACTGTTGCGCACGTTGCAGGTCATCAGCAGGAAGGTCGAAGTGTACAATAGGATTCATAGTGTCTCACCGTATGTGGCTATGTAGCGCGGCAATAAAAATCATTGCCATAATTTTTTAAATCGCGGAAACGCGATATCTAGCATGGTAAAACACATCTTTTTCCTGCTAGAGGAGCAAGAGATGGCTGTTCCTATGGACGAGGTGCTGCATGTAGCTGATGCGAAAAAAGTGATTGGTCAGCCACAAGAGAATGCTATGTTATCCAATGGAGAGGAAGAGTATCCTGTTCATGCTATTGGACCCACTTTCGGGCTTGTCGCACACGCCCGGGATAAGATCATGGTTCTGAAGGCGCGGATCCCGCAGGAGATACATTTTGAGCAGCGGATCATTATGTATCCTGTGGGAATTTACGTGGATCGGATTACAAAGGTTCTTGATGACGTCCGGCGGGTGGAGGCTCCAACCTCCTTGTTTGCCGGCATGATAGAGGGGGATAGCGCGCTCGTACCAATCCTGGATACTGGGCAGCTGCTTTCTGAGAAGCAGCAGGAAAAGACGATCGCATTCTATGAAGCACTGAAGAAGAAACATGCTGAGGCAGCCAAGGAATCGTCTTCACGGTTCAAGACGATATTCGCACATGCTGATAAGAAGTCGCGCATCGAGAGGATATGGAAGGAGCGGCATTCAGACCCAGCGGAAGAGAATCAGGTAGACTAGCGCATTGAGTACGATTGTCACCAAGCCGAGCCCTGGATGGATTATTCCGAAACCCAAGACCAATATGAGCAGGACAAGTAGGGTAACAAGATAGCTGATTATCATCGCTTTCCTGTTCGGTTTTTTCGACAGCCACGACACTACCACAAGAGGTCCCATGATCAGACCTACGGCGGAATAGAGTATGGCGATATCTAGCATGCGGGGAAAAAGATACGCTGCAAGTACCGCCAATGATGAGATAAAAGCGATACTGATTCTTCCGTAGAGAATCATTCTGTATGGGTGGTTCGAGTGAGGAAGGATATCCCTGCTGATAAGTGTTGACAACACGAAGAGGACCGTGTCGATAGAAGACATGATGGCTGCAAAAAGGAATATCAAGGCTACTATCAGTAGGCTTGATGGAACAATACGGGTAATGCCATAGACAGCAGTCAGATCCGGGTCTATGGCGGGGAATGAGGATCTCACGAGTAGACCGATGTAGGTGACCATGATGCCAACCGCAAATATGATTGCGCCTGCGATAGGGAATGCGATTTTGATGGTTTTTGTGTCTTTGGCGGCATAGACGCGCTGCCAGAGTTCAGCATAGACGAAATTATTGAAGAATCCATAGAGCAGGAAAGCAATGATGTTGATGATGCCTGCATTCAGGGGATTGAAGTATTCAGCAGGCAGGGAAATCCCCCTGCTGACTGACACGATCAATAGCAACGGCAAGAGGATGATGAGAATGATCTGGAATGTATCTGTACGTATCACTGAGCGGAATCCACCCAGGATGAGGTAGGCCGCCACTGTCACTGCGATAAGGAGTAATGAGATCAGGTAGGGCCATCCGGATATCTGATGCAGCACTTTTGCACCCCCTACGTATTGGTTCACCACAGCGCCAAAATAGATGACAAAGACAGAAAAAGTGGCAAGTCCTGCCAATACCCTGCCATGCCTATCATGAAAATAGTCTGACAATGTGAAGTAACGTTTCCTGTCGGCATGTTTTTTGAGGAATATGCCGAATCGTGAGAATAGGATGAATCCGATAAGAAATCCTACAAACATCCATGCTGCTGATATTCCGTAGAGGTACACAAAAGACATATTGATCAGCAGAAAATTTGCACCTATATAGCCTGCAGCTGAACTTCCCGCTACACTGAATATGCCTAGGGTGCGTCTAGCGAGGAAAAAGTCTTCACTCCCTTTATGTCTACGTGAGATCCAGCCGATTCCGAGACATACACTGAAGTAGACGATCAGTAATGCCGCAGTAACAAATTCCATGCTTTTGGCGGGAAGTGAGCTTATGTATATTTGTTTAGGCGCTATATAGCGTCTTTATCATAGGCATGACGATACATCATGGGGATAAATTTGCTTTCTGCTTTTGAGAGATGAGCTCTATACGTCGAAAAACTGACATCCATCATAGCAGCCAATTCTTTGAGAGTGATTTTTTTGGGATAGTCGTAATACCCACTATTGATAGCCAGTTCAAGTGAGATACGTTGTTTCTCGGTCAGATGAGGGTTATAGCTTATGACAGAAATATCCTTGATATCTTCCTGATGGAAGGATGTGATTGTGGTGAGATAGTGCTTCTCCAGATCGGCAATGACATCCATCAACGGTTCCTTCTCCCATGATGCGATTTCCATGTACTCTATGCCCGCCTTGGTGTATCGCATGGGCTTGAGAAAGATGATGCCTGGCTCATACAGGGATTCTATCAGGAAATCGAATTCAAGAAGCGCCACGACAAAACGATGGTGTGAATGCATCTTCACCACGCGTTTTTCTCTGGACAGCACTCGCAGAAAGGATGTAACTTCAGCGTCTGTTCCATCAACAAAACCACACACCTGCAGAAGATGGCGTTGTGGATCATTGAAGTGCTTGATAGGGTAGCCAGAGAAGCTGATACGATTGTCGCGTGCGAGCCGGATGATGAGTGCATCCTCAGACTCGACTTTTGTCCGCAGTACCCACATGTGGGAACTGTGGTATATGTAAGTATTAAGTGTTGCGAAAAATATGAAGCTACTAATTGGTTGCAAAAAAGGATTCACAAATAAGAAGAAGGAGAATACGTAGTATAGTAGGCTCAACATTTAATCCTTATGCAAACTCTGCACTGAGGGGTGCTATTCCCGATTCTTCATGAATGATCTCTATCGATAGCCAAAATAGGTGCTAGTATTATATATATTCGGTTTCAGGTGCAAACCATGGTAACTCAATACGTACATACGACTAAGACTACACTACTTACTCTTCTGCAATTTCCCACATCATCTTAAAATGGCTGCGGTAACTATCCGCAATCTCTTTATTCTTGATGAGTACAAAGTATGGTTTATTATCTATCAGATGGATGGTCACATACTCACCGAAGATGCTTGTAGTTGCGTGGCTATCCACATCCGTGAAGCGATACATGACCCCAGGTATCTCAAATGGTTCTTCATTCCTATGCTTTTTGTGGCCTATAATCCGGATATCCAATTCTCGTTCCTTGATTAAGGTAGTTATGGCAGGCATCTCGTAGAGGGAGTAGAAAGCTTTGCCCGTGGCCCCATAGGAGAGGAATCCCTGGCACTCCATCACCATGCGTACAAAGTTTCGCACTGCCTGCCGCCCTTCATATACACCGACCTCAATAGGATTTGGGGTACGCTGCTCGATATTCTTTAGTTTCTTGACGAGGTCCTGCACGATCATCTCTTTTGCCTGAATACTATTGAGAAGGCTCTCAGGATTGGCGCAGGAGAAGTATTTCTTATTGTGTTTCTGCACGTATTTCACGTGTCCCTTCTCGATCAGGTGGTTGAGGATGGTGTATGATAACGTCCTGTCGATACCGAGCCGCTTTGCTATCTGGCTGGCCGGCAAATCTCCTCTCTGTATCAGTTCGAGATATACTTTTGCTTCGTTGCCTGTCAAGCCCGCTTCCTGCAGGCTTTTTTTTAAATCCATTCGGGAGGTGAGATCGTGAAGGTATTTAACAGTTGTTATTAGTAATAACAACAACAATTTATATGCCATGCCCGATTCCTGAGGGTAGAATGGCAGCAGAAAGACTCAAAGGTATAGCAGCATGGACAGCGGTGATAGCCTTATGGGCTGGGATGAGCTTTGCATCATATAAGAGTAATTTGACTGATGTTATTCTTCGTTATGACTGGGCGTACAAAACCTTCTATCACCACGCGCATCGCCAATATCCTTATTTGGTTTGGACCGATTATGGAAATCCTGGCCCGGTGGATAGCTATGTGAATGATTCTGCACAGCAGGTGGCAGGAAGCGCAGCGGGCGGCCTTGCTGGTCTGGTCGCCTTTGGATCAATGGCTTGTCTGGCGGCAGGGTGTAAGGAGAAAAGGCGCGATCGGGATAAGTGATGATCATTGTGGATTGTTTCGGTCAATAGGTAATGTACTGCGGCATTTTGTGTGGAAAGCAGCATATGTTTATGAGTCACTGTCAGAAGAGCTATAAGAGGACAAAGTTACTATGAAGGTCGTTTTTTGCTCTGATAGCGCATGAGCGATAACCGACAATTTTACCGTATGCGCATGGAATGGTTCTCTATGTGTACTTGGCATTTATCAAAACATCACATTCGATAGACGGGGATGCCCTTGGTCGCCTGACTGAGGTAGTTTCTAAGATTGTTGGCAGTCAGTGTTTTGAACTTGTACTCCGATAAATCCAAAGTGCCATCGCTATAGATGCGTGGATGTCTCAGTACAGGATCAATGCGTGCTCTATGCCCACTAATTTCCACGGTACACGAAGGGTACCATTGCCTCCCCTTCAATGTCGGGTAATAAAAACCTGCCAATTCCATGTCAGTAGAATAATAGTATGGTCTATAAAATATGTCACAGTTATCTCGCAAGATATTCGAGATTATCGGCCATAATGGCCATTGCAAGCTCTTGCCATTGAAAGCGCAAGGCATCACTAAGGTCTCCCTTCTGCACGAACATTTGATATGCCTTGGTTGCGACTCCCATTTGTCCATTTGTATCAGTATCCATGTGTGCGCCAATGTCGTTGAGCGATGCGTTAGAGACCAACAATAATTTCTCCAAGAAAGCGGGATATTGTGCATGTGATTTATTGAGACGTAGGATTGCGTATCCCTGAGGACTGCTTCTATCTACACCGAAGTCATTTACATGACATACATCTTTTCCATTGTGGTCATTTCTGCTCCCTGAACAGCACATGCCTTTGGTATAGGCGTAAGGGAGTGCGTTGACGGCAATAACAAAGGGAAGTATATCGGCATCTATACCATTGGTGGTATGCGGAGGGGGAATATGACCCCATGGAGATGATCCAAGCATGCTATGGCTTCGCGCATACTCCTTTTCCTGAGCAAAGTCAGCAAAATACATGGTAAATATCTCTACCTGGGAATATTTAAGATTTGTTAGAGAGAATTCAACCTGAAATTATCGTATGCGCTTTGTCGGGAATTCGATAAGCCATGTAGTGATACGTGTCAGCTTCAATGTATCTTGCCTGTAAACAGCTCCATTAACTCATCATGAGAAAACACAGAGTAATCAGCCTGACCGTTATCTGTCCCGAACGCGATAACAGTCGCCCCCGTTTTCTTTGCAGCTTGTAAGCCGGCTGGAGAATCTTCCACGATGTACACATCATTATCTCGAAAAGCATCCATAGCCTTACGGAATGCAGCGGGATCAGGTTTAGATTCCTTAACCTCTGTGCCAGTCACCAATAAATCGAAGTACTGGTATATCTCATGTCGACTGAGAACCATTTCGACAGTAGACCTTTCTGATCCTGTGGCCACACAGATTTTTGCATGCATTCTCTTCAACAACAACAAGACATCTCTAACTCCAGCAATAAGATCAAAACAAAGATACTTGTCTTGCTCATGTATCTGTCTCATCACTTCAGGGATATTGATGCCCGGGCATCTCTGTTCCAGGAATTCACTGCGTTTTCTGCCGATGAATTCATTGAAGTCTGTATCAGTGAGCAAACAATTGTATTCTTTCAGAATTGCTCTAGTAACTTCAAACTTCTCTTTTTCGGAGTCTACAATAACTCCGTCAAAATCAAAAATGACAAGTGTCATCTGGTCACCTGGAAGATATGTGGGTCAATATTTTCGGGCTGAAAGACGTAATCTGGACCGACTATACCCACAAGATGGGCATGTTTTTTCGTCGGAGCGATGAACTGGCGGTAGGCGGGTTTCAATGATTCAAAAAGAGTTAAAGCATCGTCGAGACTATACCCTCTTTTGTTCACATCTCTTTCTACACGACTTTTGATCTGGGTCTCTTCTTTCGCATCCATAAAAATAACGATATCATAGAGGTCGTTCATCTCGGGGTAAAGTGTAGTTACTCCTTCAAAGATGAGGAGTTGCGCAGGTTGTACTTGCACACCTCCACCGACTTCTCTCGTTCGATGATCATAAGTGGGTTTCTCAATAGGCTTACCTGCTTTGAGCAAAACAATATGTTGCCGAGCGAGCCCGAGATCATTGGCTTGTGGATGATATCCTGTAAGTCCTAATCGGTCTCTCTGTGAACGTGGTATTAGATAATCGTCTAAGTCTATATTGACTGTCGGAATTGGAGAGTACCATGCCGCAATGTTTGACGCTAAAGTTGTTTTGCCAGCCCCTCCGGCTCCAGTTATTCCGATAGTGACAGGAGTATCAGCCACCCCTATAGCTTCCCTTAGTATGTTAAAAAGACGTATGTTTTTAGCATCAGGGCATTCAGACTGAGGAATCAAAGGGTCCGTCATATTGTTCTTTAAGAGTTTTTCTAGTATTTATGGCTTTTCTTCGAATAAGAAGTAAAAGAGCGAATCGAACCTAAATTTGTCGCATGCGCCCGCCGTCCTCTGTTTCTTTGTCCGACTGAGCACCTCTCATTGTCCCGATGAGGTGCCTCATGTCCGACATCATTTGTTTAAGTATCGCAAACATAGGGTGTTTGACATTGTCGTACTGCACTATTTGAAATAAACGCTTCAGTAATACTTTGTCCCACGCAACTAGTTAACGGAAACGTACCTAAGGAGGTAATGATGACGCAAATAATGATTGATACGAAACGACTTATTCGCAAGTTTGGATTCTTGCAGTCTCGCTATGATGTGGTGATTGTCTTGACAAATTCCTACTATAAACAACGCTATCAACACCTTTTCCCTGAAATTCCCATAACTCCTACGAAAAAATACTCTTTATTATTTTTCCCGTAGAAGTTCCAGCCTCGGTTTCCCGG
>CAZMDB010000005.1:0-29706 GCA_964565095.1 uncultured Methanosarcinales archaeon
TCAAGGACTTGCTCAAGCTCCTCAATAAACTGGATGAGACCTTCTACGTTTACGGCTTTGGCAAGAAGCGAGCACGCAAGCATCTGACCTTTTTCAATTTCAGTGAGGATGGATTCATTCAACACCTGGCCAGTGCCAAAGCAGTGATTATCGGGGGCGGGCTCAGCCTCATGAGCGAGGCAATATATCTGAAGAAACCGGTTTTTTCAGTCCCTCTGCGCAACCATTATGAGCAGATCATGAATGCGTATTACCTGCAGAAGCTCAAATTCGGAGAGCATCATCAGAAGCCGCAGTTGGTTGATGTCCATGATTTTTTGCTGAAGCTGGATCTGTACCAGCACTACCTCGGACAATACAATTTTGATCCTTCGGAATTCCCGCGAAAAGTTGAGCAGGTCTCAAGAAAAGCGAAGAAAGAGCCGAGCAGGAAACGGCTGAGGGCATTGCAGAGAATTCTTTTTGCACAATAATACAAAGTCCAAGAACACAAATATTTTTAAACTTCTTTCAAGAGAATCCAGTTCGGTAGGATGGCACGGCTCGTCGTAGAACCG
Organism: uncultured Methanosarcinales archaeon; assembly: GCA_964565095.1. Taxonomy (GTDB): domain Archaea; phylum Nanobdellota; class Nanobdellia; order Woesearchaeales; family DATGWN01; genus CAZMDB01. The sequence continues at coordinate 558 of CAZMDB010000005.1, forward strand.
ACCGGGGCAGGATGTCCTGATAGGAAAGAGTACAAAAATCTTCTTGCAAGAATACGCGACGCTGCAAGGGATATACCAGAGGTGGATTCTGTGTGGGCTGACGGATCACCTCGTGGACGCACCTTTGTCACCGTGGTTCCCGGCGACCGCAAAGATGCTGCTGAGGTCCGTGCGCAGTACGAAGAGTCTCTGGCGGCGGTAGCACATCCGGAGTCTTGGTATGGTGGTCTGGGCAGCGAGATACATGTGACCGTTGCTGAAGTACCTACAGAAGGCTTGAGGCGCTTAGGGCATTGTCTGTATAGGAGACCCGAGCAGAAGGCGTATCGAGTGGCCTGAGGGCCTTTGCAGAAGGGCATGTGAAAGCATAGGTTTAAAAATAAGGACAGCATCTTGCTTTCTACGTGATGGACATGGATTTCAGCAAATATCTTTTCGGTATCATCTTCATAGCAATAATATTCATCGCTGGTTGCGCATCCGAGCAGGCAATGATGTGTACAGAGGAGTACGCGCCTGTATGTGGTGTTGATGGCAACACGTATCCCAATGCATGTGTCGCAACTGAGCAGAACAATGTCGGGATTGCCCACCAGGGAGAATGTGAATCTCAATCAGGTGGCGGGCAGCAGCAGGACCAAGTGGCATGCACTATGCAGTATGATCCGGTCTGTGGTGTCGATGGAAAAACTTATAGTAATGCATGTGTGGCTACCGAGCAGAATGACGTGCAGGTAGCGTATGAGGGTGAATGCCAGGAACAGCAGGCCCGTGACGATCTTGTTGTCACGATCTCGGACAGGCAACTAGACCCTGCTCTTATTGAGGTCGCGCTGGATACCAGCATTACACTTGCGTTTGTGAACACCATGGAGGAAGAGGTGACGATCACTATCCCTCAACTGGATATCACCGAAAAAATCCCACCTGGATCACAAGGAGTTGTCGCAGTTCCTTCACAGGATACCCGAGGTCTCTACCAGGTTGAGCTCAACTACGCCAACGCAGGCACCCTTCAGGTGCAGTGAACATGGCCTTTTCTATACAATCGGAGATACTTGAAGCGCTGCGTCCTGAATTCGAGAAGGCGGCAGATTACATCGACCAATGTATCCGCAGAGGGCGTCCGATCATCATCCGTCATCATAATGATTGCGACGGATGGGCAGGAGCAATCGCGCTTGAGCGCGCCATCTATTCGCGTATCCGCCAGGAGAAAGGCAAGTACGCCTTTCGGTATTATACACGCGCAGCGTCGCCCTCACCCTATTACTCAATGTCTGATTCCGTGCGCGATATGACCCAGGGAGTATCCTCCCGTTTCACTGATGAAAAGCCTCTCATCATCATTGTTGATAATGGCAGTACAGAACAGGATGTGATGGCTATCCGGCACGGCAAGGTGTTTGGCGCCGATTTCATCGTGATCGATCATCATTTCTTCGGTGATGACCGGATAACCCCTCTTGTCAAGGCGCATATAAATCCACACAGGATCGCGGAAGATCATCCTTTTACCGCAGGCATGCTGTGTATGGAGATGGCGCTCATGCTGCATGCGCCAGAGGTTCTGGTAAAACCGCTGGCTGCCTTATCGGGTGCAGGGGATCGCGTGGAGAATAGGCAGTACCAAGTCATGGCACAAGAATGCGGCTATGAGCCGGAACAACTGCGCAAGCTTGCCAAGACGATAGACTATCTGATCACCAAACTGCATTTTGGTGATACGCAGGAATATGTCGACATCCTCTTTGGCGGTGACAGAGGGCAGCAGGAAAAACTTATCGCAGCAATTTTTCCTGAGGTCGAACGTATGGAAGAAAAGTCTCTTGCCATCGCTGATGCCAACGCACACAGGGAAAATCATGGTGACACATGTCTTCAGATCCTCAGATACGAGGAGGTGTTTTCCAGGCACAGCAGCTATCCGAAAAAAGGCAAAGTGGTCGGCATGCTGCACGATAAGGCAGGAGACGGGAAAGTAGTCACTGCAGGTGTTTCGGATGGTAGCATCACTTTACGAGCGACAGACGAACAGGATTTCTCTCTGCATGAATTCCTTGCGAAGGTGCGTGCCGAGCTGCCTGCAAGCTTTGCAGAGGGTGGCGGTCATGCTCGTGCAGGAACAATCAGGGTATGTCCGTCAACTACAGAAGAAGTTCTTGATATGCTGCGGGAATACATTTCCTGAAGGCTCAGAACATTTCCAGATCGCGTACACTCAATAACTCTAGTGATTGCACCACCATATCGGCACCGGCTTCGATAAGTTGCTCTTCTGAAAACGTATTGTGCACTGCGATACATGGAATATCTGCTGCCTTTGCAGCCTCAATGCCGTGCAGGGAATCCTCGATCACCAGGCATTCGTGTGGTCCTCGTCCAAGATCAGTCAGCACCTTCAGGTAGATGTCAGGAGATGGTTTCGGATGTTCCACATCATCTCCGGTGATCACAGTCTCGAACATCTCCAGATTGATGTGGGCATCTGTGAACGCTTCGCGTACCTTCTCCTTCTGCGAAGAAGTCGCAAGCGCCATGCTCAGCCCTGATTCCTGCAAGAGAAGGAGCAGTTCACGTACGCCAGGGAAGACCTCGATCCTGGTACGCATCAGAGCCTCGCGGAGCTCAAGCCGGCGCGCTACAATCGGCTCGATATCTGGTACGATGATACCGTTCTTTTCCCGAGCTCCCTGCAGATACTCTCGCACACCTTCACCCTGGAACTCATAGAAGTCATCCTTTTTGAGTTTCTGTCCGCAGAGCTCTTCTATAGCCTGCTGGCTTGCTTGTGCCGATAAAGGTTCCGTATTGAGAATCACGCCATCTACATCGAATATGATCGCTTGTGCCATAATCATTCACATCATTTCTATACGCACATTCCGGGTGCGAGGGCCGTCGAATTCCGCAAGAAATATCCTCTGCCAGCGTCCCAGTGCAAGCTTCCCATCTCGCAGAGGAATGAGTTGCGAGGTGCCGATCAAGGAAGTCTTGATATGCGCATCGGAGTTGCCTTCGCTATGCCTGAACCAGGTTTCTTGTGGCACCAGATCATCCAGCTTTGCCAGCATGTCCTCCTGGACAGCAGGGTCATACCCTTCATTGACGGTGATCCCGCATGTGGTGTGAGGAGAAGAGATAAGAAGCGCCGTGTGCCCATCTTCCAGAATGTCACTTACCTGTTCTGTGATATCAATCATCTCACTACGTGATGAAGATCGCACCTCAATATCTGGCATAGTATTCTGCAGGTAAATCCCATTTATAAGTCTACCCCTGGATACCGATATTCACGCACCTGTATAGAGGAAGAAGACGAAGAGGCCACATATCAGCAGGAAAAACCCCCACGAAGCCTTCCAAGCCCGCAGGAACAGCTGTGCCCGCGGTGTTGTGATGCGTCTATGCTTGCTGTGTGGAGTAACCATCTCTGAGCCGACCGGAAGTCCGTACAGGAAAAGCAGCGAACCAAGCAGGATAAAAAACTCCACATGGCCGATGAAGAATGCGAGCATAAAGCCCATGAGCGTGTAGACTGGGAAAGGATGCACTTCCATCACCTTCGAGAGTATGAGTAGGACGATTAGGATGCTCAGGCCATAGTGGGTGTAGTTGACCGGCACCGCGAACAGATAAGATATCGCCACTCCGATGATGAGTCCGTAGATAACCGAGCCGAGGAGACGCAGGTATGGTGCCCCAGGCTTGAGCTCTTCCGGGCTATTGATGCCCAGTAGGACGCCGCAGTAGATTCCCGCCCAGGGAACCAGCATGCCTAGGATGTACGGTATGACCATACGGGCTTCTGATATCTGTCTCCTTATAAATATTAGCACAAGTGAGTGGCCGAAGGGGAAAGGAGGGGCCTTGCTAGCTGGATGCAGAACTGCATAGTGCGCTTCTTGTTGCACAAGAACAGAAAGGGAAAAAAAGAAAACTTCTTAAAGCTCTCGTCGCAGAATACCTCCTGGGGAAAAGAGGTGGATTCGTCTAAGATACTTGCCATTAGGCAGGAAGTCAGGAAGGTAATTGTAGGTCAGGAGAAAGTCGTAGATTCATTGATCCGCGGCATCCTTGCAAACGGCCACATTCTCGTCGAGGGTGTGCCGGGATTGGCAAAGACAGTCATCATCCGTACCCTGGCCATCATTCTCGGTTGTGATTTCAAGAGGATACAATTCACTATCGACCTTCTACCCTCTGATATCATCGGTATCAACTCTTTCGACCCTCAAAAATCCACCTACAAGATAGTGAAGGGGCCGATCTTCACCAATATCCTTCTTGCTGATGAGATCAACAGGGCATCACCTAAGGTCCAGTCGGCACTCCTTGAAGGCATGGCAGAGCGTCAGGTCACAATCGGGAACCAGACGTTGCCGCTTGCCGATCCATTCTTTGTCTTTGCTACAGAGAATCCCCTCGAGTCACTGGGAACCTATCCTTTGCCGCAAGCGCAATTGGATCGCTTCATCTTCAAGATACTGATCCACTATCCGAACGCGGAAGAGGAACTGGAGGTCATCGACAGGAACTTCAGCACTACGCGAGATGCAGAAGCTACCCGGCAGTTGCTGGATGCTGAGCAGATAAGGCAATTGCATAAGCAGGTCTCACAGATCCATATCTCTGAAGAGCTCAAAAAGTACATTGTTCAGATCATTGAGGCTACGCGCACCCCAAAAAAATACGCAGTGAAATTGGGGGATTACATTGAAGTCGGATGCGGTCCCCGCGCGACCATAGCTATTGTACAGGCCGCAAAAGCAGAGGCATTCATGAATGGCCGTGAGTATGTGACGCCTCATGATATCAAGGAGGTTGCCTACGATGTCCTGCGTCATCGCATCAATGTGAACTATCTCGGTCAGGCAAAGGAGATCCACAGCGACAAAGTTATCCAGGAGATCCTGCTCAAGGTTCCCCTGCCATAGGTGGGCGCATGGTAGAGTTGCAGCTGGATTTTCTGCCGCATCTCAAGCGGCTGGAGGATCTGACCAAAAAACCCTGGTTGGCAGGATGGCTTATTGGTGGCTACCAGTCCATCTTTCGCGGTTCCGGGCAGGAATTCGAAGGATACACTCAGTATACCCAAGAGCAGGATTCCAAGCGTATCGATTGGATTGCCTCATCAAAAAGTGACAAGCTTCTTATGCGCACTTTCATAGAAGAACGGGACATGAAATGCTTCGTGGTTATGGATACCAGCAGCAGCATGTTCTTCTCATCCTCCAAGAAACTCAAATGCGAGTATGCCGCAGAGCTGGCTAACACTCTTCTCTTTGCCGTGATTGCGGCCGGTGATCAGGCAGGACTCATGATGTCCTCCGATTCAGTGGCAGTGAATCTGGCACCCAAGGCAGATAAGTCACAGTACTTCCGTATCCTGTCCCATCTGACCGACAATGGGAATTATGGTGGAAGACGCGATCTTTTTACGCCCCTCAAAGAACTGGTAAATTCCAAGAATCAAGGAGTACTGTTCATACTTTCTGACTTTCTCAATCTCACTGAGGAAGAGCTCAGCGTGATCGGACTATTGAGTAAGAAGTTTGATACCTATGCTTTCGTCATCCGGGATAAGGTGGAAAAATATCTTCCGAGCGGCATCAATGCGGTCTGCATAGAGGATCCTAAGACGCATAAGACAATCATTGTCAATCTCAAGGAAGTCAGGCAGGAATATCAGGAACTTATGGAGGAAGACGAGAACAGGCTCTCAGAGGAATTTCTGGAGCGGAACGTGGATATGGGCAAGTTCTATACGCACAAGCCGTTCGAGGGACCCCTGATGGAGTTTTTCTCACGTCAGAAAAAACAATGGAAATAATATTCGAGAGTCCCAAGTACCTCCTGTACAGTCTTTTCATACTCATAGTCATCATCACGCATTTTCTGGTGCTGCGTGTCTCAAGGAAGAAAGCGATCCTTTTTGCCAACTTCGAGGCTCTCAGCCGTGTCTCTCGCAAATACCTGTTCACACAGAACAACTACCAGCTCATCATACGCGTCGTTGCTATCACCTGCATCGTGTTCGCCCTGTCAGGAACGGTATTCATCTATTCCTCTCCGCAGGCAACCGCGCATACCATGATCCTTATTGATGCTTCAGACAGTACCATTGAATCCTATGGGCAGGAAACACTCCTGGATAGAGAAAAGGAAATTGCCGAGCGTTATGTACAGCAGCAGCATCCATTGTCGCTAATGGGTATCATCAGTTTCAGTTCAGTCACCAAGATTGAGCAGGCACCTGAAAGAGGGGCAGGTAAGGCGCAGATGAGCATCCGCCGGATTCGCCCTCATCAGATAGGGGGAACAGACGTGGGTACTGCGCTGATCAACGGCATCCAGATGCTGGATTCGGTGCGGGGCGGCCGCAAGATACTCGTCCTCTCGGACGGAAGAGCTTCTTTCGGTACCGCGCTTCGCGATGCGATGGATTAAGCAGTTAACAGGAGTCTCGAGATTTCGTCGGTGGTAGCAGGTAACCCGGATGAGGAGCGTAAAGGATATTCAGTCAGCGCCTTGCGACTGATGGACAATATGGCAGAAGGACAGGTTGTGGTTGCTGGTCGCTCCCCCGATGCCATAGCGCAGCAATTGACGACGCATCGTCCTGCAGATATCCACATTGAACTGCGCGAATACCTCCTGGTTGCAGCGCTCATCATAATCACCCTCGAATGGGCACTCTCAAAAAGCATATACAAGACGATCCCCCATGACTAGGCATATCCTTCCATTATTGATACTAACCCTGTCGACAATTCTCTGCGCAGGCGCTGCGCTTGCAGCGACCTTCGAGTGGGATCAATGCATGGGTGATGGATGCGGCCCGGAGATGATAACCATACCTGAGCAGCCGCGATTCGATTTTGACAACAATATCACTGTCGACGAATCTATCGTGGAATACAGTATCGCGTTTAATGATAATTTCGAGTACATGACCATCGGTACTCAGACTGGTATCATAAGTGTTGATCTGCCAGCATTCTATCTCGGCACTGACAAGTACCGTATCCGCAAGAACAGCGAACTTAATCCGTATTTACTTATAGCGCGTAATAAGAGTAAATCCAGCGACAGCATCTCCAGTGGATTCTACTTCAACATCACCAATGTCAATGAACCTCCTGTAGTGAGCCTCTGCAGTCCTTCCTCAGCCCCTGAAAATTGCACTCCTGCTCAAGAGGATATCTATGAGAATACTACACTCACCTTCGATATAGAATATTATGACAACGATCCGGAAGAATGGGCAGATGTGAGTGCTTGGTGGTATGTAAATGGGGTTTTGGAGGAGCATGATGAGAGCAATACCTATGCGCAGTTTGTGCGGTATTTTGGATATGATAGTGCAGGAAGATATAATGTATCTGTCTACATGAATGATAGTGGCACCCCGACACTGGCTACCGACACGTATCAGTGGAACTTTACGGTATACAGCATCAATCGCCCCCCCCATTTTACCGAGAATACATCATCTGTCGCACCAGGATCCACGCGGTCAGGGTATCCGCAGATACATATTATTGAATCACAGCAGGTCAACCTGAGTGTCAATTATACGGATCCCGACTGGGATAACGCGCCTTCTGAGTTCGAATTCTATCTGACTAACATTACCTGGTACGTGGACGGTGTGGAACAGAAACATGTCGTGCATATGAATGATTCGTGGTTTCTTTTTAACACGTCGTATGAGACCGTATTGCCCCCTGACACCACAGCACTTTTCAACATCACTGCTGTGATAAATGATTCCTTGCTGACTAACTCCACAACTTGGTTTGTCAATGTCTCCAATGTCAACCAGCAGCCTAATATCACTGCCTTGTACTTTGGTGACAGAACATATGTTTCGGGAGACACCATCACTGTCTATGAAGGCATGGTCAATACGACAGCATTCAGTTTCAGTGACCTCGACGACGATGTGGACTCGTATTCCATATCCATGGATGATGCGGTTCTGGCGTGGAGTAACGAGACCACCATCACGTGGAATTTTTCTTCTTCTGGAACGCATAATATCACCTTTTTTGTCAACGACAGCGGCGGATCCAGCGGCATAAGCAAGAATGACACGGCGTGGTTGGAGGTTAGCGTCATAAATAATACACCTCCTACAATAGATACCTTCAGCATCCTCAACTCCAGCGGCGGAAGCGCATATTACGAAGGGGATCTGCTTAATGTCACCTTCACTTTTAGTGATAATGAGGACAATACGAATTCCACCTGGATACGACTCGATCAGGAATATCTGAATCACACCCATCAGGAAGGAGCTGCGGATGCGACGTATGTTCTCAATTTCAGCTCTCGTGGCGTGTACAATATATCCGTTTTTGTCAACGATACAGAAGGATTATTCGATATGGATTGGAATGCATCTATAGAGGTCCTACCGACAGAAGTCCCGCCTTTTTTCGAAGAGATATACATCAATGATGGTGGACCACTCATCTATATCACAGAGGAAGGCCAGGTGGTGGCACATGAAGAGTATAGCACTCTATTCATCCAATTTCCGGTAGATGATGCCAATGGAGAAGCGACAATAGATACCTGCAGTGCATACAAGGACGGCAGCCCGCATACCGTGACAGGGGGAGCTCCGGACTGTTATCTACTATTTTCCATGGATTGGGAATCTGAAGGGATGTATCTATTCAATCTCACAGTCAATGATACAAGCGGACTTTCCAACCACACATTCTTTTATCTCAACATCAGCAACAATACGGCGCCTCAGATTGACACATTCAACATTACTAATTCGACTGGCGGCAGTTCCTTCTCTGAGGGGGATCAACTCAACATCGGTTTCAATTTCACCGATACTTATCAGAATGAGGATACCTGGATTATAGCAGTCAATGGATCCGACGTAGCCACCACACGCAGCGGACAATGGATCAGGGCAGCCTACCCCCTTGATTACTCGAGCGCAGCACTGTATAACGTATCAATTTTTATCAATGACACGCAGGGACTCTCCACAACGCAATATAATGACACCATCCAAGTTGAAGAAACCAATGTGCCACCGACTATAGAAGAACGCACGGTGGCATTCACCAACGGAAGCGTACTGGCAGTTGCAGAAGGAGACACTGTGATCTCTGAAGAGTCTTCTGGTACGCAGACAAATGTCCTGAACATTACATTCATTGCTGAGGATCTCAATGGGAATAACACGCTGCAATCACCGCTTATTCTGATAGATAATATATCGGTACCTGTCAGCACTTCCCAGGAGAATATGTTCTGGCATCCCTGGCAACTGAATTTTTCTTCGGAAGGCACACATACTGTCAATATCAGTGTAAGTGACGAGGTGCAGAATGCTTCCAGCTTCTTTTTCATAAAGGTACAGAATAACACTGCACCTTCTCTTGATTCCTTGACCATAACCAACAGCACCGGAGGAACGTATTTTTCGGAAAATGATACCCTCCAGATCACCATAGCCGCATCAGATCAGAACAACAATATGCATACCATCGCTCTTTACAACAATATGACAGGCAGTCTCGAATTATGGGGTACAGGAGCAAATCAGCAGCATACCTTCACATACGGAGAGCAGGGACGATATAACATTACAGCTGTGGTAAATGATTCAGAAGGATTATCTGCGCGTGCATGGACCAGCATTTACGTGAACAAAAGTTACCGCACTCCACAGATTACAAAATACGAATTTCAGGGATTCCAGTTGGATAACGGCAATACGGCGGTATCCATCTATGAGACACAGTCCGTCAACTACACGATATCTGCTTATGATGCCGATGGTGACATACAGAATCTCTCTTTCCTTCAAAATGGCACGCCCCTTGATCCTACATGCGTATGGACCAGCCCTCCTTTTGAGAACAGAAGCCGCCAGTGGGAAACCGGATTTGGAGATGCCGGTGTATGGAATCTGACCGCGTATGCCATAGATAGCAGGGGATTAGAAGCATTCTATTGGACCATAGCCACGGTGCAGGAGAATACGGCCCCCCAGATAAGCAACTTTACTATTCAGAACAGCTCGGGAGGTCATCAGTTCTCTGAAGGTGACCTCTTCAACATCAGTGCGACACTGACAGATTCGCAGAACAATATCGCAGCCTACCAGATCAGGCTCAACGGAAGTGTCATACCTTCCTCAATACAGGGAAGTGTCCTCACGGCATTACACCCTCTCAACTATTCTTCACGGGGAACATGGAATATCTCTGTGTTTGTCAACGACACTGAAGGATTATCCGACATCGAGTACAACGACACCATCTCGGTTATTGGCATAGAACGTGCCCCATCGATAGTTTTCCCCATTCTTGGGTACAACCAGACAGACCAGGTAGCGATAGCACAGGATAGCACGGTCACGATCGCCGAAGGCATGCAGTTCAATATGACGGTGGTGGTCGAGGATGAGAACGGGGATAATACCATCGCATCTTTGGATGTGACAAAGAACGGCACTCCGTTCGATATCTGTTCTCCTATCAGCGCTCACACCTGGTCTTGCCAATGGGATATCAATTACAGCGTGCAGGGAATATGGAACATCAGTCTGTCGGCCTATGACAATACCGGCCTGAAGGGCCAAGGAGCATTCTACGTAAGTATTGAGGATAATGTTGCACCAGTCATCACCAGTTACCAAGTGTTCAATGCGACCGGAGGGACCACGATCAGGGAAGGAAGCTGGTTCATCGCCAACATGACCTATACAGATGCCAATACTAACCTCGACAACTGGCATATCGAATACGACGGGGTGCAGAATGCGGTCGACCACTGGAATATCTCTCTTGAGTACGGACAGAGAGGACTCAAGACTATTGAGTACTATGTGGAGGACACTCAGGGGCTCAATGACACTGAGCAGATGATCATAGATATCCAACCGACAAATTTCGCGCCGGTCATAGATGTTGCCGTCTTTGAGATAGACAATGGCAGTCGGTACACCTACGTCAGCGGAGCTACGCCAACAGTCAGTATCCATGAAGGACAGCGTATGAACATCACATTTAATGCCACTGATCTGAACAATGACATTGATTCCTACCAGATACAAGTGGATGATACGGTAGTCGGGCAGACGGATTGGGAATGGAATACCACTTTTCAGGATGCTGGTACCTATCTGGTGAATCTGACGGTGAATGACAGCCTGTCTGCAAAAGATATCCTGCCTCTCACAGTTGTAGTAGTCAATAATACAGCTCCTTCCATAACATCGTTTTCTGTTCTCAACTCCACCGGCGGACAGTACTATCGCGAAGGGGATCTGCTCGACATCCAGTTCACATTCAATGATACTGGCCATAATCAGGATACTGCTGCCATATCATTAGACAACACTGAGATATCGACAGAGTTGCAAGGTACTAGCGTCAATGCTACATACCTGCTCAATTACTCATCACGCGGAACGGTAAATATATCGGTCTTTATCAATGATACAGAAGGCCTTGCCGCAACAAGATACAATGATACCATCACCATCCACCCCACCGAGATGCCGCCCAGCATAACTGAAATGCGCATATCAGGCGATGGTTTCAATCAGTTGATAACCGATGGTGCCACAAAATCCCTCAGAGAAGGAGAATGGATCACCTTGAGCATCAACAGCAGTGATCCCAATGGTGCTGACACCATAGCTGAAACAGCGATACATCTGAATGGATCGCTGTTAGGCAACTGCAGTACGCAGTCCTGTACCAAGACCTGGACGAGTGATTTTTCCGATGCCGGCATCTGGCGTATGAACGCTACTGTGAGGGATCAGACAGGATTGCGCACTACCTATTCCTTCCTGCTCAATATAAGCAATAATACCGCCCCCCGCCTACAGAGCCTGGATATACTGAATAGTTCCGGGGGAACCACCTACACAGAAGGGGATGCCATAGATATCAAAGCGGTATTTATCGACACCTACGACAACATCATCAACGTGAGCCTGTATCGAAATACTACCCGTATCTGCGTAAATGGCACCTTCAATGGAGAGTTCTCATGCCGCGTCGTCTGGCCGGTAAATTATACCTCAAGAGGCACGTATAAGATTCGGGCATCAGCGACCGACCAGGAGGGGTTACAGGCAGATAACGAAACAACAATAGTACGTCATCCCACCGAGATCGCTCCTCAGATAGACTACATGATCCTGAACGCATCACGGAGCGGATCGGCACGTCCCGCAGAAGAGAGCGCAGTCTCTGTGCACGAGGGAGAAGACATCAATATCACAGCCGTCGCATCTGACCTCAATGGAAATGCTACACTAGACACATATCGTATCCGGCAGCAGAACATAATCGAATCATGGGATAGGCAGATACGCTGGCATGATGCCGAGCTTGATTATGACGATGCCGGCAATTACACCTATTCCTTTGTAGTCACCGATGCATCAGGACTAAGTACGACTGCCAACTTCACCATGCAGATTGTGGATAACCAGGCACCTGTCATCGAGTATTTCAATGTCACCAACAGCACTGGCGGGACAGTGTTTCCCCAAGGCAGCCTGGCAACAATCCGGATAAATTGTTCTGATGCTGCCAGGAACATGCAAAATATCAGGGCCACCTTAGACGGGAATATCATATTCAGCAGAAGCAACTATAGCGATTCCCTCCATAAGGAGATCGCGTACCAGATACCGTATTCCTTGTCAGGTCTCAAGAATATGACACTCTATCTTGATGATGAAGAAGGTCTCCAGACAGGAGATACGTTGCCTGTACAGATAACTTCCACCAACGCTCCTCCCCAGATTGTGAATGCTACTGCTACCATGCACAATACCAGTTTCGAAGTTGCCCATCAGCAGACCCTGCAGACGTCGGTGAACAGCACCATCCATCTCAGTTTTAACATATCCGACGAGAATGATGAAGATACGCATGCAGCCCGCATCTACGTGGACAGCATACAGCGCAGTGACAGTCGCAACTTTACCTTCCAGACAGATCCCCTCCAAGAGCGGACCTACAATATATCCTTCTTTGTAAACGATTCATCAGGAGCGCATGACTGGTTGAACTTCAGTGTAGCTACTGCGAGCAACCAGGCACCCGTCATCCATAATTTTTCAGTGACAGCGGTAAACGGCACAAATTTCACCGAGGGCGGGTATGTACAGCTCTATGTCAATGCCACTGATGTGAACAACAACATCGTGCGATATAATATCAGCAGAAACGGCACACAGATAGCCTCAGCAGCAAATGTCACGTATCAGATACCATATTCTTGGCGAGGCACTCAGAAGCTGCAGGCACTAATAACCGATTCAGAAGGCGCCACTGACAACGCAAATGTCACCATCCAGGTGGCAGGCACAGAGATGCCTCCAGAGGTAAGAAATCCGACAGCAGGAGACACGAATCTCAGCGCAGGACAGTATGTCACCTCATTTACGGAGGGGCAGACCGTCATCCTGCGGTTTGACCCATATGATCCCAATGGAGAAGAGACAATAAATGTCTCACAGATCATCATGAACAGCACACTGGGATATGTGGAGCATAATCTTTCCTCATATTCATTCGCCCTCTCCTCAGGAACAGGTGGAAAGATAATAAATGTCACGTACCTGATACGCGACCAGACTAACAGGACGGACCGCTTCAGCTTTATGCTCATCCCGCAGACGGTGATTTCCCAGACAGAACCGCGTAGCAGCAGCGGAGGCAGGAGCTCAAGTGGCAGCAGCGGGTCCATGGCTCCGGCCAAGCCGAAAGTGGCAGATATCAAGATTTCAGAGAAAGTCCCAATAGAGCTCGAAGAGAACACTACGCTGATCGAGGAAATTGTCATACATAACCCGGGGCAGAGATACCTTGAGAACCTATCGCTGCGTTATTCATTGCAAGGGATCGCCGCATCGGGCGTACAGGTAGAAATCATGGAGCACAACACCAGTATCGCGCCCAACGGATCGGTCAGAGTCAAGGTGCGGATCCGATCAACGTCATCAGAACCCTTCAACATCACATTTGATGCCTCCGGCGATGGAGGTGCCTCAGCGCTGATGCAGGATAGCGCAGTCATATATGTGAATTCACGCTCCAAAAAGGAAGTGGATCGCAAAGAGATAGAGACCACAGCTACGATGATCGACAGGATGCTTAAAGATAATGTAGAGTGTCTGGAACTCAGTGATATGGTTGTCGAGGCACAGGGACTAGCAGAGGCGGGAAGGTTTGCTCAGGCGCGTGCGATGCTAGAAGATGCGCGTCAGGAATGCATGGAACGGACTCAGCGGAAGTTTGATAATCTCGACGCACGGATCATCAAGCAGGACACAGGCATCTACAAGATTATCGTCTACGCGATCCTGGCGCTTCTCTTCCTATTGATGCTGCCTTCCGTATACATCGTGTACCGGAAGATCAAGAAGAGGAGCAAGCCGGTCAAGGTCCAAGAAGAAGAGATAGACAAGTTCTTGGAAGAATTCTATGAATGACTGTGGGCTCATTCTTCCAGCAGGCTGTGAGAGAATGCGTACAGCACCACTTCTCGATCATATCCGCGTCGGGTCATATCCGACAGGATGCTCTTTATATCCTTATCTAAGAGAATATGCAGAGAGCTCAGAACAATGACCTCGATGAGTTCCTGCAGGTACAGGAAGCGTTTGAGGCTTGAGAGATACCGCCGATGTTCGGAAAGATAGGCAACAGTAAGCTCCTCGGGAAGCCCGTATCCTTTGAGCCTGTCAACAATATCTTGAGGAGGTATTTTCTTGAGCAGGAAATACTTTATGCAGAGCACCCAGATAGTGCGACGTTTCTCCTTCTCGGAAAAATCCAGCTCGATAAGGCGTGAGACCGGGAATCCGGTAGCACCATGGAATACCTCGTCGAAAGGTATTCTGAGTCTTTCGAGTTTTTCATACGAAGAATCAGATTCAGGTCCATCATTGTCTTTTTCAGGTGTCTCAAAGTGCTCATCAGAGAGCAGTTGTTTGTTGATGCGTCGTTCGGTATTGATGATGTCCTCCTTATGTTTGCGGGAATGTGCATGCAGGTTCTCCTGCTGTATCTGTTCCTTTTTCTGCATATCTTCAGTGTAGATAGAAGCGGATTTCCCGGAGCACTTTGTAGTCATCTCTGGGATGAGTTGTATAAGATCCTTTCTTATCAGATCCAGATGATGTCGCTTATCCAGTGTAATGGTATTGGCATCAGCAGAAGTAGGTGAATACGAGAGGAATTCCAGTTTGAGGAGTGACCACTTGAGACGAACGAAAAGAGAATCATCGATGTGGCCCTCTTCCCGAAGGATGAACAAAGACTCTTCAAAGGTGTATTCGTGGGGGTTCCCGATGATCGCCTTGATAAGAGCACGTGTGATGCGGGTCGGGGATTTCAGGTATGCCGAGATATTCTGATCGTCAATTTGCCGAAGATCTTGGAGGACCAACTCGGAGATAGAAGCCTCTGATTTCTTCTTGGTAGAGAACATTGCAGATGTAAGTATAATGAGCATATAAAAGCATTAGGTCCCATCCTCCAGTGGTGTCAAATTCATTATGGACATACGAATTGGAACAAAAAAAGCGATTCTTGCCTCTCTGAAGACACCAGTCACTGGACATCTGCCCGCGCCGGCTATTTAAACCTCATAGCGGTTCCTTATTCTACTCCCCCGGGTACCGGGTGAAATAAGATCCGAAAGGAAAGGAGGCATGGGATATGGAAAAAGATGGAAGTTTTGGCAGAAATCTGCCTGAAAAAAGGATAGCAGCAGGAGCGATTTCTATAGCTATATGGCGCAATCAGATGCAGCGCAAGGATGGTACGACCGCGGAGTATTCGACAATCAGTATCGACCGCAATTATCGTGACAAGGACGGGAATTGGAAGAGTACCAATAAATTGAGGCTCAATGATCTTCCGAAAGCGGCTATGGCCCTGAATAGAGCTTATGAATACCTCATTTTTGACCACCAGGAGACAGCACAGCAGTAAGTTTAAAAGAAGGTGAATACTTATGACAGAAGTACAATCAACAGATGATAGCATGATACCGCAGGAACCCGCAGATGAACTCACGTTGCATGACATTCCGGGAGTAGGTGCAGCCACCGCGGAGAAGCTCAAGGATGCCGGATATGATACCATTCTTTCTATTGCTGTAGCGTCTCCAGGAGAAGTGGTCGAGGCATCAGGAGTCAGTGAAAGTGCTGCCCGCAAGATGATCCAGTTCTCTCGCGAAGCGATGAACATGGGTTTTGAGACTGGGACATCGGTCATGGAACGCAGGAAGCGTGTAGCTAAGATCCAGACTGGAGCTACATCTCTCAATGAATTGTTGGGAGGGGGGTTCGAGACAGGTAGTATAGTCGAATGCTTTGGTGAGTTCGGATCAGCAAAAACCCAGATAGCGCATGTGCTATGTGTACAGGTGCAGAAGCAATTCCCGGGAAGCACTGCGGTCTACCTGGATACTGAAAAGACTTTCCGTCCGGAACGCATCATCCAGTTGGCGGAGGCGCAGGATATGGATGCTGAGGAGGTGCTTGCAAATATCAAGGTTGCCAAAGCCTACAATACGGATCATCAGATGCTGTTGGCCGAAAAGATCGAAGATCTGATCACAAAAGAGAAGTTGGATATACGACTGATCGTGGTTGATTCCCTGACCAGTCATTTCCGTGCCGAGTTCATCGGAAGGGGTACTCTGGCAGATCGCCAGCAGAAACTCAACAAGCACATGCATGTCCTTTCCAAATTATCAGACATGTATAATCTTTGTGTGTATGTGACAAATCAGGTGATGGTCAAGCCGGATCAGTTTTTCGGGGATCCGACTGCAGCCATCGGTGGACACATCGTGGCGCATGCCTCGACCTTCCGTATTTATCTGCGCAAGGGTAAGAAGGGGTCCAGGGTTGCGAAGTTGATAGACAGCCCGAATCTTCCGGATGGAGAAGCAATGTTCATTGTCAAGACAGAAGGTCTGATAGATGTATGAGCAAGTTTTTTATTCTTTGTTTTTTTTCTTGTGTAGATGCCTCGATTATTCTTAGCCATAGATATTCCGGCCCAACCATGGATGCAGGAATTGCAAGTGCAGATAAGGCAGCAGGCAGTCAAGCCGGTTGATCATTTTCATATCACCTTGAAGTTTCTGGGCGATGTGGAGCAGCATGCCATCCAGGAACTCCAGACGCGCCTGAAAAGGATCACGCATCAACCATTCATGATTACTACTAGCAGAAAATTGGGGGCCTTCCCCAATAGGAGGCGACCGTCAGTCCTGTGGGTCGGTGTCGCATCCAAGCAATTAGTGCGCCTGCAGCAGAAGATAGATTCTCTTCTTGCAGATGTTTTTGCAGTAGAACGCAATTATGTGCCGCACATTACTATTGCACGTGCACGCAACGAAGAAGGAAAGAAAGTATTGAAAGAAAAAATGGAGCACCCTGTTCCGTCCATGACGCACAGGGTGACGTCTTTTAAGTTGTATCAGAGTGAACTGACCCCACAGGGGCCCATCCACACAATAAGGAAGCGGTACAAGCTTTAATCGACGTAGAAGCTTGCGTCCTGCTGTTTGAACTTCCAATCCGCATCGATCGCTCCGGATTTCTTGTAATAATCTACAAGGCGATTGATCTTCGAAGTTGTCAGCTGCAAGCCACGACGCGCAGTCTTGTCCTGCCTGTTCTCTTCCAGATGTTTGCTCAACTGGATCGATTTGCGAATCAGGCTGATCAGATCTTCCGGAAGATCCTTGGAGAGTTTCTTCTCTTGAAGGATAGCGGAAATCTTCTTTCCTGTAGCCATCCTTACCGAAGGGATGCCGTAGCTGTCTCGCAGGATAGTACCGATCATCGCCGAGTCATTGCCTTGTTTGCCAAGCTTGACAATCATCATCTCGATTTCCTTCGCTTTGTACTGAAGCCATTCTGGCTTTTTGGTTGCAAGCGGTCGTTTGGAACCGCTCTTTCCTTTGGTCCTTGAGTGCATTCGTGCCATTCTATGTCACCTTAAGCCAAGAGAGAACTGGACAGATTCGCCAGTCTGCGCAAGCCGTAACCGGCGCAGCTCTTGAATATCCATCCGGAACGCATATCCATTTATAAAGATATCGCTTTATATGTCGGTAGAAGTTCCCATCAGATCATCTCGTGACTGCACGACAAAGTATATAAAGCAAGCAGCCGCAGAAAGCATGTAAAAAGAGGCCTGCAGGGATGCGTCGTAAACAGCATGATATATTGAGTATTCTATTGACTTGTTTCATTTTTCTTATTCTGGTTCTTGCAGGCCCTGCGCAGGCGTTCCAGCTGGAGTTGGAACTGCCTGCGGATGTCACAACAGAAGGTGTGGAGGAAGCGGCATCCCTGGTGTTCAATGTGAGCATGCGTCTTGAAGCGACCGATTTTATCAACATCACTGAGTTCTATGTCAACATAAGCAATAATGAATCGCATCATGCATGCCGGTTCTCTCTGAATGGCAGCCTTATTTCCTGCAACAGTAGCTACGCACAGATACAGCCATTGAGTCCTGCGTGGGCAAACTACTCCTTCGGATCGTACTATGGCTACGGATATGAGCCATCGGGCGCTTACATCGGGATATCCGGGAGCGGCTATGGATACGGGTATCAGCAGCAGAGTGAGGATGTCTTCCGGTATCAGGTTAATTGGACTGCACCTTCATATCGCATATCCGGTAACAATACGTACTCAGTCGATTTCGGGGCTATCGTGAATGGGCATCGCTTCCAATCCCAGCAGTCCAGTAGTTTTAATGTGATCAGGATAGACCCCCCGCCGCAGGCTTACGCAGTGGCTGCCAACACCACTGAAGATACTCCAGTCCAGATCCAGCTGAACTGCACTGATGAAGGAGCATTGACATACAATATCAGCACCCAACCTTCTCATGGCAGTGTGCAGACCTACGGTGCCTATGCGTACTATGAGCCGTCAGCAGATTACGCAGGGATAGACAGTTTCAATTATTCCTGCACAGACCAGAGCAGCACGCGGCAGGCAGAGGTTCAGGTCAATATCACGCCGGTCAATGATGCTCCTCAGGTCACCTCGTTCCACCGCACTGTCCGGTACGAGGGAACAATCAATCATACACTTATCGGCGTATCAGATGTCGATGATGCTCAACTCAACTACAGTATCGATGATCCACGTCTCAATGTTACTGGCCAGCGCATTATCAATGTGTCATCTGTCACCGGGAATTTCACTGCTACTCTGAATATATCAGATGGGTTGCTGTGGACAGTGCAGCAGATCGCGTACATCGAAGAGGATATCGCCCCGCCGGAGCTTCTTTCTTACTATCCCCAGCGAGAGCCGAGTCTCTACGAAGGATCTGATCAGGTGTTCAATGTGAGCTATGCGGGATCCGCCAATGTGACATGGTATCTTCAGTCGGGAGCGCTCCAGAACCGTACGCAGGTGGGCTCCGACGACAATTACACGTTCTATTCCAGTCGTACCAATGAGAACCGGAGCGCAGGCATATATCTGATCACTGCACGAATCAATAACAGTGCATCATTCCAGGAGATTTCCTGGCAGTTGACAGTCAACAAGGCATATGATTCTGATGGCGACGGACTTTATGATCATACAGATACCACTCCGTTGGGCGCAGGCGATACCACAGATATCGATGGAGACGGTATACCCGATCTCGCAGATCCTCTCTTGGGCAACGGAACTCATGTGCAGACTGCATTCAATCTCACCAACATTACATATCAGAATATTAGCGATGGAAGAAGATTCGCTCTGCAGGATACTACCCGTAATGTTACTGTTCTCACAGTAGATCTCCCACGTGGCAAGGATCGCCTGAGGGCATATCAGGTCTACCATCAGGAAGGCACAGTACGGGGGGGGCGCTACATGATAGCAGGGGGGTGCAAGGAGACTGATTACGGCGTCATCAACAAGACATTGCGTCTTCTGCTTCAGAACACATCATAAAACTCCGTGTGCGTCTATGATGCTCCCATATTTGTGACCTCCCAGTTCACTGATGACTGTTCGGGCATGTATGAGACGAAGGTGGCATGTACCGGTGTCTCGACCACAAATACCATACGAGGCAATGCGGTCTCATATCGCTGCTCACTTGAGCCCGATGGTTATTATCAGATATCCGGACTTTCTTTCTCAGGTGTACGGCAGATTTCCTACACTGCACCTTCAAGCGGAGGAGGTTCGACAGGGCCTCTAGATGATGCAGGCGGCAGCGGCAGCAGTTCCAGCACATTCTGGCAGACAGGATTCTGCGGAGACACGATCTGTGCTACAGGAGAATCATGGAGTTCCTGCCCCGAGGATTGCCCGAAGCCACCCAACACTGGAGCAGATACACCACCTGCAGTCACGGACAGCGACCTGCCTGTGAGTGGGAATATCGTGCGGGATACAGACTCTGGGAGGGGATCAGGAGGGGTGTCTCCGGCACGCGCAGGATCCTCATCGCAATCACCGTTATCGATCAACTGGATATTCATATCTGTAGTAGGCATCCTCATTGTAAGTGGTGTCGTTGGCGGCACAATCTATATGCGCAAGCGCCAGGAAAAGCTCATGCCCTCGACGCCGGAACCCGTATCCACGCACAACGCAGCAGAGGCTGCTGTGCAGGAACAGCATAAGCGGGAAGTCCAGAAGAACGCCAAGATTCGTCGGCATGAACTTGAGACCTACATTCATACGGCTTTGCAGGCCGGACAGACGAGAGAACAGATACGGCAGAGGCTTCTGGAGAATAAATGGCCCTCGTATCTGGTGGACTACATCTTTGTGGCAGCACGGTATCCTGAGAATGCGATGAAGCAGTTGCATCAATATGTGCATGAGAAACTGCATCAGGGATGGCAGGAGGATAGAATCTTTGATGAGTTGCGATCATTGGGGTGGAGAGCTGACGTGATTACACTGGTGCTGGTCTACGAAAGGGGTTTCCGCGAATATGACATCGAGATGCTTGAAAAATTCGTCAGGGACCAGGTGCACGCAGGGATAAGCGAACAGGACATCCGCGCAAAGCTTGAGCGTAGCCGCTGGAGCCAGGCATACGTCGATACGGTCCTTGAGCAGATGCACTGACTGTCCGGCTGCATTAAGATTTTTCCGGAGAAGCAGGCAAAAATAATATACAGATTCTTCCCATTTATATCCGTGCATGAATGAGATTATCCGGTTGGCGCGTGTGGATGGAGAACAGCGGTATCCCATGGCGGAGATACGATCGTACTCCGGTGTCATAGCAGATCGACAGCAGAAGATTTCGCAATATCTTTCGTGGCAGTCAAGGCCGATGTGCCGATTCCTGCAGAACGCCTATCATTGCGTGAGAAAAGCGGTGGGTGCAGAGGTTCCGGATCTTTCCCTCTTGTTGCGCTCTCAACTCGAAGATATCAGGACACTCGGGACTGCTGCAGGCAGTTTGCAAAATAAGATAGAAGAAGAATTACGGGATACCCGGGACCGCATAGACGGCAAGAATGATGCTCAGCAGAGGCAGCAGAAGGAGAGGAAGGTCTGTCTGCACAATATCAATGGACACATGCAAAAGAGTGCTAAGGCGACGGTTCTTGGAAGCAGGAATCTGCGGGGCGCCATCTACCGGTATGCCACCACACGCCAAAAGCAGCAGAATACCCAGCAGCAGATCCAGTACCTGGAATCACTCGAGCAGATGTTGGAAGGTGTCTATTTCGCGTTGGGAAATGTCTGCGTACGGACAGCCTTCATGGTGGATACCCTGCAATCCACACTGCGGGCATATGAGGTAGTGCAGGATGCTGCCGAGATGATAGGGTTGCTCTCTGGCATGAATTCAGCTCTTCAGGTGCAGTTGCGTCAGTTAGGCGGAGGCTTTGAGCAGGGATACGCGCAGGCGCTTGATGCCTATCGTATGCTTGACTCACCACAAGAGGGCCCCCAGTTGCCGCGGCGCTCCGAACTTGTTCGCCAGATAATCAAGGATATTGAGCATGAGCCATCCTAAGACCCTAATAGCATGTTATTGGTGCATCATTCTTCTTGCCTCTCAGATTACGCATGCTGCCAAGATAGAGATCAATGAATGCGACGATCAGATCTGCGTGCGTAATCCGACACCCAATCCCCAGTATCAGACAGTGATTACTCCCGATGGCAAAGGATTTGATGTGGTGAGGCCATTTGGGACCGTGCGCTATCCACGGCCCGCCTGCGTGATCATGCAGGGTATTGTCCGGCATCGTTCATTCTCGTGCTTACTTTCTGCACATACGCAGACCGGTGAGGTCTCAGTCGTAAGTGCAGTAGAGCCACAAAACAGCACACCATGGCGCTCCTCAAAGATCCACTATCTGTCTGACAATCTGCGTCTCTATGGAATCGCCTGCACCGCGATTGTGGCCGGTACGTTAATGTATGTTGTCATCGTATTGTACTGTGGGCAAGACAAATGATGAAGGCTTCCGCAAAGTATAAAAACTCACACGCAGGCCCAATCATATGGATTCACAGGAGATCAAAGAGAAACGTGAAGAAGGGTATCTGACTGCGAGAGTGATTCTTGAGCTTGTCGGCAAACCCAAGGAGCATATCACCAAGACTCTGAAGGGCTACATCAAGAAGATCGAAGAGGATGAGCGGTACATCCTGATGGACAAGACGGTCAAGCGTCCGAAAAAAACGGAGCAGAGTATGTATAGCGTCTTTGCAGAATTGCAGATCATGGTCAAGGATCTTCGCACGGTGTTTGATTTCTCGATGGACTACATGCCTGCGTCCATCGAGGTAGAGCATCCGGAAAAGATCACTCTGGATATGCACACAGCATCTGATATCGCAAACGATTTTGTAGGAAAGCTGCATCATGTGGACCTTGGTGTAAAGGGTGTGGCGCAAAAGAACCGCATCCTTTCTCAAAGCGTGGGAATCCTCATACAGAATGCGATCCTGATACTCCTTAATCTGGGTGCCAAGTCCAAGAAGGAGATAGCCCAGTATATCGGCGTTCAGGAGGAGCAACTTCCAGTCTTTCTCAAGAAGCTTATAGAGGACAAGAAAATCACCGAGAAGGACGGGACGTATGCACTAAAGAGGTAGGCATGGTGGAATTGATCTGGAAGGTGGAAGCGATCCTTTTTGCGGCAGGACAGAAAGTGCCTGTGCAGGATATCATCAAATTGAGTAGATCCTCACAGCAGGAGGTCGAGCAGGCTCTCAATGCTCTTGTTAGCATCTATAAAGAGCGTGAGGGTGCCCTGATGGTGTTCCAGGAAGGAAGAAACTGGAAACTGACAGTCAAGGAGCGTTATCTTCCTCTGGTGCGTAACATCGTTGCCGAGACAGAGCTGAGCAAGGCCACGATGGAGACGCTTGCGGTGATTGCCTGGAAGGCTCCGATAAAACAGTCGGATCTGGTAGATATACGATCGAACAAAGCCTACGAGCATATCGCAGAGCTTGTCGAGAGTGATTTTATCACCAAGGAGAAATATGGCAGGACCTATCTGGTCAAACTGACGCAGAAATTCTACGATTATTTCGAGCTTGATGGGCGTAGCGACATCGAGAAGAGATTCAAGAAGTTCGAAGAGCTGGAAAAACGCATCGTGCCGCAGAAGCAGATGGAAGCGTTTGTGGAGAAGAATCCGGCTGAAGAAGAACGGGAAAAGCAGCAGAAGAGAATAGAATTCGAGCAGGCTCAGGAGGGCTTGACCTCACAGGTGCTGCATCAGCGTGATGAGGATCAGGGTTTCCTTGACGATATCGGGTCCCGTATCGAGCAGGTGGGCAAGGAGAGTGATGAGACCGCAGCGGAATTCTCTAGTCTCAGACCCACTCCAGACCAGAAGGAGCAGACAGAGTGAGGGATGAAAATAGGAAAGGCGAGGACAAAATCCATATTTATTTTATATATAGAAAATAATAATAGAGGCGTTTGTCCACCGCAAAGTATAAAAATGCTTCCGGACCCCAGATATAGAGGTAGAAAAGTACTGATTTTCGACGAGAGATCCACGATTTTATTGTGCATGAAAAAGCCGCGGGATAGGGTATACTATGGAAGAAAACACGGATAATCAACCAGCAGTTCCAGGTCCGGAGCATGGAGAAGGGGAGCAGCCTTTCAAGGGTGTGCGCACCACTGTTATCGAAAAAGAGATGCAGCAGTCCTATCTGGATTATGCGATGAGCGTTATTGTGGGACGAGCTCTGCCCGATGTGCGTGATGGACTCAAGCCAGTGCATCGAAGGATACTGTTCGGGATGAATGATCTGGGGCTTGCCCATAACAAATCATATAAGAAATCTGCAAGGATCGTGGGTGAAGTGCTTGGTAAGTATCATCCTCACGGAGATTCTGCTGTGTACAATACCATGGTACGTATGGCTCAGGAATTCTCATTGCGCTATCTTCTGGTAGATGGCCAGGGTAATTTCGGTAGCATTGACGGGGATAATGCGGCGGCAATGAGGTACACTGAGGCGCGTATGACGCGGCTTGCTGAAGAGATACTCTCTGATATCGACAAGCAGACAGTTGATTTTCGGCCCAATTTCGATGAGTCGCTGAAAGAGCCAGTTGTGTTGCCGACTAAGTTCCCCAATCTGCTGGCGAATGGAAGCACAGGTATTGCTGTGGGAATGGCAACAAATATTCCTCCACATAATATTCATGAACTCTGTGAAGCAGTCACTTCTCTGATAGATAATCCTGAAGCAGAGCCGTTGGATCTGATAGAGCATGTGCAGGGCCCTGATTTTCCTACAGGTGGCATCATCTACGGAAGGGGAGGGATTCTGCAGGCTTACAAGACAGGACGTGGGCGTGCAGTAGTACGTGGAAAGACGCATATTGAAGAGAATGGACAGCGCACGCGGATTATCGTCGATGAGATTCCGTATCAGGTTTCTAAAGCAGGAATGATAGAGCAGATTGCTGCGCTTGTACGCGAAAAGGTGATCGAAGGCATAAGCGATATTCGCGATGAGTCAGATCGTGAAGGGATGCGTGTAGTGATCGAGCTCAAGAAGGATGCTTCCCCCCAGATCGTCCTCAACCATCTTTTCAAGCACACCCGGCTGCAGTCTACGTTTGGCATCATCATGCTCGCATTGGTCAACGGGGTCCCGCGGGTGCTCAATCTTAAGGAAATGCTCGTCCATTACATAGAGCACCGCATTGATGTGGTTACCCGCAGGACGCAGTATGAGCTGCATAATGCAGAGAAGCGTGCGCATATACTCGAGGGGCTCAAGCGTGCGATCGAGTCATTAGATCAGGCAATCTCCATCATACGCAAAGCAGCCGATCCGGCGATTGCCAAGCAGCAGCTGCAGGATACTTTCGAGCTGGATGATGTGCAGGCCCAGGCTATCCTCGACATGAAGCTGCAGCGTCTGACAGGACTTGAGCGGGATAAGATTGTCAGTGAATATGAGGATCTTATCGAGAAGATAAAGGATCTCAAGGATATCCTTGCCAATAAACAACGTGTGATGGATATCATCAAGCAGGAGACTTCCCAAGTGAGCGAGTATTACAGCGATGAGCGACGTACTCAGATAGTCGATGCAGAAGAAGAGGTGGAGATCGAGGATCTTATCGAGGATGAAGAGGTCGTAGTGACAATGTCGCATGGCGGGTACTGCAAACGTGTCAGTTGCGATACCTACCGGGCCCAGAACAGGGGCGGTCGCGGGATTATCGGTGCCTCAACAAAGGAAGATGATACTATCGATCATATGTTCACCGCTCATTCGAAAGCGTACATACTCTGTTTCACAAATTTTGGCCAGATCCATTGGCTCAAAGCGTACCAGATTCCGGAAACAGGAAGGACTGCGGTGGGAAAGCATATTGCAAACCTTATCCCGTTGCAGGAGAACGAAGTGGTCAGTACCTTTGTTCCTGTGCGTGAGTTCAAGGAGGACCTTAATCTTATGTTGGCCACCAGGAATGGTGTCGTCAAGAAGAGCAGTCTTATGGACTATTCCCGGCCGAGGCAGGGAGGCATCCGCGGCATAGTGCTTGATGAGGATGATGAGTTGATCAATGCAGTCATGACCGATGGCCAGCAGCAGGTGATGCTTGCGACCAAGAATGGCATGGCTATCAAGTTTCACGAGACGGACGTCAGGACCATGGGGCGGGTTTCACGTGGCGTGCGCGGCATCCGGCTGGAAGACGATGATAAGGTGGTCAGCATGCTGCTTGTGCATGAGGAGAAGACTATACTGACTATCACAGAGAACGGGTATGGGAAGCGTACCGAAGTCAGTGAGTATCGCAGGATCAACAGGGGTGGAAAGGGTGTCATCAACATCCAGACCAATGCGCGTAATGGGGGTGTGGTTGCCACACGCGAAGTAGAAGATGAAGATGGCGTGCTCCTTATCTCTGAACATGGCATCATCATGCGGACGCGTGCTGATCAGATATCAACTATCGGACGCAATACGCAGGGGGTGCGGATAATGCGTCTTGGCCCTGACGACAGGGTGGCAGCGGTATCCACAGTCGATTATGCTGAGGAATGTGCTGTCTAGGCGATAGAAGAATAATCAGCTACGTCCTTTGTAAAGTACTTTTTTCTCTTAGGGAGTTTTCTTAAGGAAATCAGAGAAGCTTCTGGTGACCTGGCTATCCCAGTTTTGGAGCAGTGTCTGCACTTCATCCACTTGGATGCCGGTCTTTGCGCTAATCTCATCCACTGAGAAATAGGTCTCGCTATTCTTAGTAAGAAAGTCGATTATCTTACGGGAGCGTTCAGAGTCCACCCATAGTCCCTGATTGAGGAAGCGGGTGATTTTCTCGCTGAGCGGCGTATTCTTTGAGACGCATAGGACGTTAGTCTGTATGATTTTCTGTTTATTCCCTCGATAGATCATCTTGGTCTCAATCAGTTTCGCATCCTCTAGTCTTCGGATATTCTCGTGCAAGGTAGACATAGAGTGACCGATGTGTTTCTTTATGATGGGAGCTGTGATGCTGTCTTCTTTGGAGAGCAGCAAAAGGATGTTTCGAGGGATGTCCTGGCTCCAGATCTGACGGATGTCGTTTTTTTGTTCTTCTGCAAGGTCAGAAGGGAGGAAATCTACTATGCTGTTGCTCCGTTTGTCATAATAGACAAAGATTTTCATAACAGGATAATTCCCTGAAGAAGTATATAAACGTTTCTTTTTTTCGGTCATACCGAATGACAGTCCATGGAGATTGCTTGGTGAGGAGGAGATATACAATTATATAGGCGGTTATAAATATATGTGTTCTTAGAATATGTCCCGGAGTGATCGTAAAATGAGTATGACAGAGGAGCAGATACAGATACGCAGCCTGGCGTATGCGGTCAGAGATGATGTGAAAAAATACACAGCAGGAATAGGGAATTGGCAACCAGAGGCAGTGCATTTTGCCCGATTCCTGCATGCCCAGGGATGTAGGGTGTTCCCGGTAGAAGATGCCGCCGGATATACTCGACTCATTACTACGCCAAAGATGTATGGGCGGATACAGCGTACTATGCGCAAGGGGAAATTTGATCTATTGGGTGGGCTTGAATACCACGCCTGTAGAGGCCATCTGGATTACGAGTCTACGGACGGCCAGAAGGTCGTGTATGTCTTACCACGCTCAGCCTTTTCTCGCATGCGAGACGTGGCTCTGCAACGGAGGATAACAGCAAGTCCACAACAGCAGGATGAGGTACGACGTTATGTCGCCTAGAGCAGGGTAAGAAGGAATCCAGTGAAGCACCCGGCACTGATAAATGGCATAGCAGGATAGAATCGTCCTTTCTTGCTAAGTACTAGGAGTCCTGCAAGTGCTATCGTCGCTCCGAGAGATATGAGCAATGCAGCAGACAAGCTGTTCGTGTATTTGAGGACAGTGCCGGAGAACAACAGCGGGAATGCGATGTCTCCTCCGCCCAGCACGGCATGCGTAGCATTGCCGGTTTGTGCAGCCCTAGCTTTTTTGGGTGCTTTGCGGATCGCAGCGCTTTTGGTTTGCGCGGTCTTCTTCACATTCTTCGGGATGAATAGTCCTGCAAACAAGTTGCTCTCCGCCTGGAATGTGGCCAGTCTGACCATGTGTTTCGATTTCCATACTGCGTAGGCGTCATATGCGGATATCAAGAGCAGGAGAATCAAGGCAGAGGTCAGATTGAGAATAGGTACAAAAAGTGCGGCAATACCACCATACACAAAAATCTCAGTGATGTTGTGCACAATCACATTTTGTTTGAATATCTTGAGCAAACCCAGTGCCAAAGCAATAAATCCAGTGATGATGAACCCGGTCGAACGCTCCAATCCCAGGTAGTCAGTCAGTGTAGTCAGGTAGGGAGCAAATGCCAAGGACAGGCTGATGACAATACTGAGGAGGAACCATGCCCTCCAGATGCCGAACTTTCGGAATTTTGCGATCAGGAGGATCAATGCGGTTCCGATGAGGATAGCGATGAGGATTGGGATAAAGGAGAAGCTCTCGTTCTCTACTTGCGGTGGCTGGATGAAATATTTATCTTCATTAATGATCGTAGTACCGGTAGCTGCACTTTCTGCAGTGTTGACGTACTGGGAAATGATGTGAAGTCCCACTCCCTGTGCGACTACGAAGAGAAGAATCATGAGTGCTGTGGTTCTCCAATCATGCTTCATAGGTGAGGAAAAATGGGTAAACCTTAATAAAACATATGGTTTTGATAGCTATGATGCGCACTATACATAACATAATCGTTTCTGTATTTGTCAAAGGAGACAAGCAGAGGCACGAGGCAGCGCTGCATCGGCTGATTCCATTTGATTGGGAGAAAGAGAAGGTTGATGTGCGGGTGCAGCAGGCCGAAGGCCACGAGGGGGACGTAATTGAGATTTACTCTATCAAACTGCATGCGCAGCGACATACCAGATCGGTATTCCGCGTATTAGCGGAGAACATCCCCGCGCAGGATTGGGGCATGGTGTATGATGAGCGTCGGGAGCGCATCGGAGAGGATGGAGCGCTATTCATACGGCTGGACAGGGAAAAGCTGATTGATGGACGATTCAGGGTAATGGATGGAGGAGATTGCTTCCATATCCGCATCAAGATGGCAGCGTATCCGCGTACGC
>CAZMDB010000006.1:0-4957 GCA_964565095.1 uncultured Methanosarcinales archaeon
CGATTTTGTGGTCATGCTTCAAGGTGGCACTATTTTTTATCCTCGTTATCGGAGAGACTGTTTTGTTCGATAGATTTTTAAACTATTTTTTTCGGAATAGTTCATGATGGTCAGGGTGAAGTCTCTTCAGGCGCAGATGCTGCTGTTGTTCGCATTTTTTGTAATATGTGCGGTTTCTGCTGCAGCGCGTCCGTCGTACAATGCCCCCTTCGCCACTGATGCGGATGTGCAGGCTCATACCTGTTTCCAGGAGACGCAGGAAGGTCGACTCTATTTCCAGCCTCAACAATCACAGCATCAATCTTGTTCAAATATCCGGTGGTTCCGACTTGGGGAACAGAGGTTCAATATGTCGATATGCGAGCATATTGATGCGTCAGCGCATAATCAGAATGTGCCCTCTTCGCAATCTGATGAATCAGCTACCGTGTGTTTTCCGCGCGGCAAGGAACCGCAACAGATCTGTTATTATATCGTGCATGGATTGACTGAAGGTCAGCACGAAGGATATCTGGGAAGGGTTGACAATAATGGGCAATGTGACATTTCCTGTGGGACCAGGCAGTTTTTGTTCCGATCGGGGAGCGTGGAGTACACTCCGGATAGCTGCTTATCCTCATGCAATGGAGATATGATATTTGCCGCTGATACGAACCTGCAGGGACAATACAAATGTTGCCTGGGAACCTGCAGCATGGCCGTGAATAATGAGTATCTTCTCTGGCAGAAAGCGTTCATCAAGGTGGAATCAGAAGGAAGGACTGTTTTTGAAGAAGAGGTTGCACGCGCGCAGAAGGATCTGAGACGTTATACTGGCCCGAACGACGGGACTCTTTCGATGCCGATCAATTTCAATAAATGTGACATTGAAGGTGATTATTATCTACGATGGGTGATGGAGAATGCTGATGGCAGTCATTATGCAGGGGTGTCTCATTGGCAAGAACCGTACCGACGTATTTATGCGGTGAATTGGGATATGCGGGAGGCGGCATGCGTGGAGAGGGATTGTTATACTGGACAGGAGAAGCGTGGTTGGTTTGCCGCAGACATTGTCCCGCAGCCGCGACATAGCGATGGCAACATGAATAATTGCTGTGGAGATGATCCGACAGATACTGGGACGTATCTGAACGATCCGGAGGGAGGATCAGGCGCTTTTGCGGATATGGGTGATTGGGTCTGCGCGCTGGATTCGGTGCATCACGCAGATAATCTCTGGAAGGGGGCCTATCTATGGGAGGCTGCAAGCACAACAGGGCAGCCGGAGACCGTAGGGGACTTCAACATGGTCGAACACCCGTATCCCTATGACATCGTCTCTGATGGTGCACGATGGGTTGCTTGCAATAAACCCGCATCAGCCAGTTCATTCATGGGTAACATCCCTCTGTGGGAGACGCGCATTATCGCAAGTCCTTTTGCGGATAGCGATGTCTATCACGATTATCTGTGTTTTCCAGAGATTGACACGGACCAAGAGCACTATGCCTTAGGAGAATGTCATGCTCGCGAACCGAGTCTTGAGGAAGTGCATGCGCATGAGCAGGGGAATATATACATAGGGTATCAGGCCGGACTGGGTGATGCCCTGCCGATTGCATTCGAGATAGAGGGACGATCAAATGTCCGCAGCATGAGCAAGATCAAGGAGGACGACCCGATATTTTGGACTGTTGAGGACGGCGGTGTCTCGATCAATGCGATGCATGTAGAATCCCGGTCGGTGTCTGGTAATAAGAGTCTGAAAATAGATTTCAGTGTAAACGAGGAGGAAAAACAGAACATTGCTTATCTTTCTTTGACTGCCGCCCGGATCCAGGATTGGAAAAACAAGTACACGTATCTGCAGATACCTTTCGCTTTCACCCGTGGCTCAGGCGTGGATCTTATTCTCAATTACACCTCAGGCCAGTCGCATAGAATCTTTGATATCCTGCGCTATTCCACTAACGGATACATGCACAATCAGTGGCATCTTCTGCGGATCCCATTGGCTGATATTCCAGAAGGGCGCGTCAGTAATATTACGTTCGTATTCGATGGCCAGCAGTACGGGAACTATTACCAGGGAGCACACAGTTTCTTTTTGGACAGAATCACTCTTCTGAGCACCTTTGATGAGGGGCGGGTATTCTATTGCACGCATTTCACTGACAATCGGGATATCGAGACGAACGCGTGGATTGAGGATCTTGATACCTATGGTTCATATTCCAAAGGGAAAGAAGCATGCAATGCCCTTGAGTATGCGAACTGGACAGGCACGCGTTGCTGCGGAGATGATTCGAACAGCGTGCAGGATGCCTATATGAAACGAAGTGAATTCTATGGTGATACAGAAGCCGCGTGCTGGAATGGACAGCTCCTTCCAGAGGATATGCCGTTGCAGGTATATGATCTTGTGTTGGCCGCAGATGCAGGTGACAGCCAGTACACGCTGGACTGTCATGATCCGGAAGGGTGCATCATGTCGATCCCTCCGTTTTTGCATACCTCTGAACTGAAGATCAAAAGCGCTTCAGATGCATATTTCCTGGATCATACCGGAAGGAAAGCCAAGAACACCACCCGGCTTGCTGACGATCTCCTGTTGTCGGTCGATCATCCGCAGATCCTGCAGTACAACGGAACGCTCATGGGCTGTTATTCTCCGTACAGGCACAGCAAGGAGACCGACAACAAGGGACATGAGTCAGCCAAGCAGCTGCTCAATGACACGAATTATCACGCAGACGATCTGCTTGTCGATAACGGCAAGTGTACCGTGCACGGATCGTATTTCTGCGATCCGGATGGGTTCTGGAATGATGATGCCACCATACAGCGGCCGGATCGTATCTATACGGATGGTGCCGGGAACAGAAGGATCCAGCACGGACAGGGCGACCATCTTGTGGCGGCCAATCGGACCAAGTTGTCACAGCATTACTCGGATCAGGACGATTTTTCCTGCTGCCCCGAATCCTACTGCTGGAACGGAAGTGTCTGCATCGAGGATATGGGTAATGAACCCTCATTGTCGCCCTTCATGATGAATGAGACGACCGGAGCGGGATATCGTTGCGTTGATGGAAGCTGGCAGTGGAGTACAAAAAAATATGATTGGAACCATAAAGAATTCGGCTACTGTGCAGAAGAGTCAAGTTGTTTTGTGCGGGTGGAGCGACCCGGTGACGTTGTGAGTGCAGAAGATCCGCTTTGTGTCGAGGATGGGTATTACATCGGAGACTATATGTGCGATGCCGGCGTATGGAGAACACGGACGCAATTCCTGGCGGGATATTTACTGACTATAGCTGAAGATAAGAGCCCGACGGAATACGAGTTATTCTGTGATCATTTCGAGAAGACTCTCAATTACGTGGGCGTCTCAGAAGGCAGGAGCATGGCAGATATGCTGGCTGGAAAGGTGGCAGACCTGAAGCGCTATGGTGGATCCGATTGGGTATGCGATATACCATCTACTGAAGATGTGGAGGAGTGTGTCAATCATTTCTGTGTACTGACCTATGATGATAAGACAGTGCTTGCGACTTCTCTGAATCAACCTCTCGATGAGCCAGGATCAATAGGTACACTGTTCGAACTTGAGCAGTGCGAGGGTGTAGAAGGAGGGTTTACCGATTGTCGCGATGGATGGCGTTATCACGAGGATATGGGGTTATTGTTGTATCGGTCGCAAGGTGGTTTCTTAGAAGCGGTCGGCAGTTTTCTCCATGATCTGATTGTGCAGCCGGCAATAGATCTCTTTTCTGGAGTATCGAAAGATCCTGAAGAGTTCGCCATCTCGGTAGATGTGCTTGATTATCTTTCTGAGAGCACAAATTTTGCATCGTTGTATGTTGCCCAGCACGGGAAACAGAGTGTCTTAGGCGTAAGGGATAGTAAATGGAGTCTGCAGGAAGGCAGAACGATAAAATACCTTGGCGTAGCATACCGGGGATTTACGAATGCTCCGGATGTGTGCAGTTATGTGGAGAATTTTGATAGCCGTTCGTATTATACCGATGATTTTTCCTGTACGGAGACGTCAAAGATGGGGTCGCAGATATTCCATGTGTTTTCTCGATCAGCTGATGGGTTGGATGCGTGGGTTGATCTGACGGCGGTACTCAGGCTCGGAGGGCAATGATGCGGGCTCTTTTTCAGGGACGAAAAGCACAGATAGCAATGTTCATTGCGATAGGGTTGGTTCTGCTCGGGGCAGTGGGTATGTTTGTGCATCATCTTTCTACACGAACTCAAGACAGTCAGGACCAGCAGTTGAAGCGTACCTTGGTGGACCCGCAGAAAGTGGAGGCGGTGCAGCGGGCCGTCACTACATGTGCACGAAGGATCGCCCTTGATGCGTTGGATATGCTTGGGCGACAAGGGGGGGTCATTTATTCTTCTCAAGGGGGAAGTGTTGTCAAGGGAAAGAGTCTACTTTTCAATTATGATGGTCAGGTATCGTATCTCCGGTATGGGATAGAGGCGCGTACGGATCTTCCACCACCACCAAATTATCCTTATAAGAAACCTTCTTACAGTCGCGCTATGCTAGAGCGTACCTACCCTGATATGGATTTTTTCGGCAAGGTGGCATTGCCTCCACTCTGCGCGCGTGAGGGTCCTAATCGCCCTGGAAACCCGAACGGTTATTTTTCCTGTCCTGTGTACGCGTACGGATATTCCGATATGACGATCCAGACACAATTGGAAAAATATATTTTCACTCATCTGTCGGCTTGTGTAGAGCCGCAACTTGAATTCAGCAACAGCGTATCGAATAAGACGATCGATGTGGAGGTTGTTCTTGGTGATACTGATATTCTGCTGCAGCTAGACTATCCTATCCTCATCCAGGATAAGATGATGGTAAGCAATTATACTGTGCGTCTTCCTGTGCGTTTGAAGGCTATCTATCAGTTCATGCACCATCTCTTGGCTGCTGATGTGCGCAATCTGAGTTTTC
>CAZMDB010000006.1:4967-29170 GCA_964565095.1 uncultured Methanosarcinales archaeon
GAGTTTTCACAAGGCTCTTGATTATAAGACTCTGGACGATTGCAATTTCCATCTGAACACCACCGTCTGTTGGTCGCCAGGTATGACGGTTAAGGTTGTGCGGGATGTCGGCGGCTATGATGATGTCTTGCGAATCCAGGACACGAAATCAACTGTTGCTGGCAATCCTTTCATCTTTCAGGTAGCGATAGAGAACAGGCGGCCTATGCTTGATTATATCTATTCGTCCCGCAACAATACAATACCTCATCTGGCGCATATGGTGGGATTTGTGGGTGATAATCTGACTGTGGAGCCGTATGGGTATGATCCTGACGAGGATATACTCCGGTATAATTATACGCTGTGGGCTGAAACCGAGAAGGATATGTACGCTCATTTCTGTTCGGCCTCATTCGATAATATAACTTCTCCATCCTGTGTGCTGCGTGACATCAATTCACGCCCACACAGATGGACTACGTCACCATTGTATTCGAATCCGAGCAACTGCGGAGGAAAAACTATTGCTGGCCGTTGTGCCTCAATAACACTGTCAGAGGAAGATAAGGGCACTCATCAGTTACGGGTCGCGGCTCTTGATGATGAGGGTCTTGAGGATTATCAGGTCGTGAATGTCGTTGTAAGCAATCAGACGATCCAATGATCGCTGCGTTCTCTTTGCGTTTCAGGTGCTGGAAGAGCCGTCTCCATCGTCGACAAGGGGTTCGAAAAGTATATAAATCCTCTTCAAGGAGAATAGATAGAAAAAGGGGTTTGGATGGCGCTTCGGAATTATCGTGCAGCAGGATGTCTTATTGTGTTTCTTATTTTCCTGTTCACTTCTCTGTCATCGGTTGCAGCGCAGGATGTTGTCGGCTGCTGTATCGATCCTGAACTCGGATGCACTGAGATGACGGAAGTCAACGCCCGACAGATCTGCGAGAATGTAGGCGGACAGTTCGAGGAGGGTACTCTTTGTTTCGAGGATCCATTAAATGACTTGCCGTTCCTGCAGGTATGCAGTACGGGCTGTTGCTGTTTCGACGGGAATTTCCGCACCGGCATATCCAGGGAAGTGTGTGATAGCATTCCGGGAACATATAATGACAGTACAGATGACTGTCCTGCCTTCTGCCAGGCTATCCAGCAAGGTCCTGGACAGGAAGATGATCAATATCTTTGCGAGGGTGAATATTATCAGGGTTATTGGTGCGCTGAAGGTGATTCTGACGGCAATGTCATTTCTGATCCCTCAGATGCGTATCTGCACCCGGATTCAGTCTGTTATGATGCCCCTTGCTCTCAGCAGGTGCAAAGTTGTACGGAACGCGGTGGAACAGTCTGTCTGGATGGAGAGATGTGTGCTGGTGATGCATGGCTTGATCAGAGTCAACGGTGTTGCGCAGGAGAATGTGTTTCTGCCAGTTGTTCTGAGCTTGATGGGTTCTGGTGCAATGCAGAATCGGTTTGTGTAGGGTATGATCTGACAGAGGAGGTTATGGATTATGCAGGGCGCACGTCGGATGATCAGCGTTGCTGCTTCGGAACATCACCATTGGAGGCCTGCCACATTCCTGGGCAATGCCAGCGTCAGACGGACAGCGAGCAGCGATGCAATGATGGCGTAGATAATGATTGCGATGGGGCTTTCGATGCAGCAGATGATGATTGTTCAGCTACTATATCAGGAGTGATAAGGAACAAGAATACGCAGACGCCCCTCAGTGGTATTCCAGTGGTAGCGGTGCATCAGAATGGGGATGTCGCAACCGGGATATCGTCTTCGACAGGTTTTGTCATTTCATCTGTGGGACGGGGATCTTATGATGTGCATGTAGATTCATCCCATTATTCTGCAGATCCGCAGAGTATCGATGTCTCAGTCGTTTCAGCGGGACAGAGTGTTTCGGGGTTATCATTTGATGTTGTGTTGCGTTCCAGCGGAAGTTTTTTCGGCAAAGTAGTCGATGCCACAGGCGATCCGATCGAGGGGGCGT
Source organism: uncultured Methanosarcinales archaeon (assembly GCA_964565095.1). Taxonomy (GTDB): domain Archaea; phylum Nanobdellota; class Nanobdellia; order Woesearchaeales; family DATGWN01; genus CAZMDB01. Next base: position 6,947 of record CAZMDB010000006.1, read on the forward strand.
CAATCCGTGTGATCGACACTCCTTATGTCACTACAACGGATGCGCTCGGAAATTATGTCTTCAGTGGACTTCCGACCGGCAAACAGCTGGATGTGTTCGCCTTCAAGGAAGGATATCAGCGTAGTGCTATTTTCTCTTTCCAGCTGTCTGATGGGCAGTCGCAGAACAAGATATTCAACCTTTCATCATTCTTCTGTAGTATGGAGAGGCCTGCCCCGAGTATCGTGTCGGCTGAAGTGGTGCCAGGGAAGAATCAGATAGAGTTACGATGGTCATTACCTTCATGCATGTCTGAAGTGCAGCGCTTCAAAGTGTTCCGTTGTGATGGTCCATCTTCAGAATGCCAGCAGAGCGGTGTCTTCTATCAGCGCCCGATCTCTCCGGGGTCACAGAAGGATGTGCGATATGTGGATGCCGACCTTGCCTGGAATAAGACATACTCGTACCGGATTGCGGCATTGTATCCGGATACTGTGTTTTCACAGACGGTTGATGTGTTCACCGGAGATTATGAGTGCGCCGCTCGTACAGCCGGAGATCAGTTCTGTCTCGTTGATGAGACATTGGAGCTGGATGCAGGTTTTTATTGTGATGAGAAGAATATGCTGCGTCCTGCTGTTGACACTACAGGATACGTTGTGGACTGTTATGATCCTTCTCTCACGTGCAGCGAATCTCTGGATTCAGCGGGTAGGGTCAAGGCTAGTTGTGTCAGTGTGGTGGACTGCGCAGCAAATCCGCGGGCCTCTCCTTTTAGTATGTATTTTACTGATGAGATCTGCTACCAGAATGAAGATGGGAGCTTCCGTCCTTGTTATATGGATTATTCGCGGACGACTGTGGATTCCTGCTTCAATTGCCGCGTGGATATGACATGTGCGGATTATGCGTCAGAAGAGGCATGCAGGCAGAACAGGTGTGACATAATCGAGAATGGCATCAAGTCCGATTGTGCATGGGAATTGGTGGATGACGAGTTGGGTACCGGTGTCTGTATTGATCGTAAGCAGGATCTGTGCAGATTCTGTTCCAGCGATCAGAGCAGGATATTCGGAGGCTGTTCTCAAGCGTCATGCTCCTTGTTGGGTGATTGCTTCTTTGTCAATGGCACTGCAGATGAGCCAGCATCATGTGATGCATGCGAGGATGTCACCTGCTATGATTATCATGAAGAAGCATCCTGTATGCCAGGAGGAAGCCCTACACTCGATTCGTCCGACAATTCCTTGCTCAGTACCAGCGATGATCCCTGCCGCAACAATAATTGTCGGTGGCAACCGGCTCGTGACGGGATCTCCGCCCGATGCGTAAAAGATTCGAACGGCAATGGGAAGGATGATTGCGGTCCTGATGATTTTTCATATGAATCATCAATCTATGAAGCCATTACCTGCCGGCATGATAGGTATGCACCCAATACCAGTATTGTCATGCCTGACCGGTTCAATCCTCTTGATGAGAATGTATCTGTGCTATTTATCGGTTATGATGCAGAGTGGCAGTTGGGTAAACAAGTGCAGGAAGTGCGGTTTTGTCTCCAGCCCAAGAACGGTTCGCGTTGCCAGAATACCTTTGTAGATTACGACCGTGCCTTACAGAGCGAGGAGGCAGGGTTTGCAAATATTACCCTATCGGGTCTGACTGTGCGTCCGGGAGAGTTATCCCGAGAGTATCATCTGGTGCCTGGTTGGAATACTCTGAAGTTTTTCAGTGTCGACTGGTCAAATAATGTTGAGCAGGTACAGGAATACGATTTTTATGTGGATTTGATCGGCCCGGTCATCAATGCCTCGTATCTCATCAATCCCAAAGAGAATGAAGGGCCAGCACGTAGCGATGTCACAATCATCGCCACCCTGGATGAGCCGGCAAAGTGTTCGATAAACCTTGCAGGATGCGATGCGACCGGAACTTGCACCCAACTCGGGGAAGATGAGGATGGACAACAGCATTTCCTTCCTGAGCAGCAGCGAACAATACATGATGTTCACGACGGGATATATAGCGCTGAAATCACCTGCAAGGACGCTATCGGCAATAGCAGGACCATCAGCACTCCGGTCATTGTCGATGCGGATCCGCGAGCTTACAATCCACAGCCACAGCATCCCGTCGATACAGACGAGGTCACGATCAGTGTTGATACGGTCAAACAAGTGCGGTGCAAATGGACGGACAGAATAGGCGATGCTGATGATTTCGGATCGATACCGGAAAGCCACCTGATGAGCCGTTCCCGTCTGGGCACCGCCTACAGGCATACCGCACAGCTGGAGCTGGATCAGAGTAAGCCATATATGTTCTATGCAGTCTGTGATTATGATCCTGTCAGCTGGGAAACCATCTCTTTCAGTCTTGACCAGATAACTCCGGTCCTCGAACTTCAGGAGGGGTGGGGGGACGTCTTTGATTTTTCTGCATGGCATGCAAGCGGCAGTGTGTATCCGGTATGTACTGATGAACCGAAGAATGGATTCGGTTGTGGAGACACTTTGTATTGCCTGACACATATCGAATCGTACAAGCCAGAGGAGGAGAAGCAAAATTGCACCCCAGAGAGAGTCGTTGAGGATTTTATCGAAGTCGATGTGCCTCAGCGTCTTTGCGTGCTGAGCGAGGAGAATGTCATTGCCGATATGGGTGGGAAAACAACGGAAGTGCAATGTCACGATGTGCTTGTCGATAAACTGAACCCTGTCCTGGTCGAGGAGAGTTTTCCAACTGCAACGTCTTCCACCCGATTGCGCATAGCAGGGCGTCTGATGGATGTACATTATGAGAAAAGAAGCTGGAGGCTTGCAGATGTTGAGGGTGAAGCTGTGGAGCGTTATGTGGAAGATCAGCCGAATACGTTTGTGGCCAATTTTGATCTTATGGCCGATGTATCCCTGCGGTATAATGAGGATGAGCATCCGATCGCATCAATCCTATTCCGCTACAAGGGGCCACAGCAATACTATGCGGCTACTATCGATGCGCATGATCCTGATCGTCATGTCATCCGGATCCAGCGTATGCTTCCCGGCCTTTCTAAGCTGGAGACTGTGGCTGAAGAGGAAGTGATGTTCGAATCGGGCAAAAAGTATCCTTTGAGTGTCCGTGCAGATGATGCGCGTCTAGTATTCTCTTATGCAGGCAGCAAGATAGAGATACAGGATGAAGCCGGATTTGCTGCACTCGGATCGGGCCAGGTGGGAGCACAGATGTACAAGATGGGTGCTCGTTCTCCGCGCTTTTCGGTACAGAATATCAAACTGCAGGATCATGATATCTATAGTAGTAACACCTTGTTCATCAAAAGGAATGGCCACCTGGTATCGGAAACAACAACTACAGGACCCTTCAATATCAGCATCCCTCTCAGTGATGGATCGTTATCGCATGGTCAGACGTTCGAATTTCAGGTATATGGTGAGGATCTGGCGGATCGCGCGAGCAACACGATCCAGAAGACAGTGTATTATGATATAGAAGGTCCCGCTATTGCTGAAGTCACGTTCGTGCCCCTTCAGAACGAGGACCCTGAGTATGTGGAGTATCAGACGGAATCGAAGGTGGTTGTGGATGTTTCCGATGAGTACGCTGATGTTGTTGCTGTACGGGTGACTGCTGGCAACCAAGCCGTAGATCTGGTGAAAGACGGGGAAAACTGGGAAGGTAGTTTCCCGACAGAAGAACTCCATATAGGAAAACATGATGTCTTTGTTATGGCTCAAGATTCTGCCGGCAACCAAGAAAGTGAGATGTTCGAGGATGGATTGTGGGTGGATGATCGTCTCAACCCTGTCATCCAGTTTCAATTCGATCAGCCATACCGGACAAGCAACCTGCATCCTACGCTAGATATAGAGACGACTGAACAGAGCAGCTGCACACTGCAGTATAGTGATAAGACACGAATCCTACGGACCCTCCCATTCGATCAACCAGGCGGGGACATGCATTCGGTAGAGCTTGGATTCTCCCTTGCGCATGAAGAAGGAAAAAATGTGAAAACGAATTTTTCGGTCACGTGCACTGATCTTGCGGGGAATGCAGCCACAAAGATGGGAGACATTATTGTGGATCTTCGCTCTCCTATCATTGCTGCACGGGGAAATGACTTTGATATGATCCTTGATTCCTATGATCGTGTACACAAGAAATATGCTGTTGTCACAAGATCAGATAGACAGTTATTAGTGGATGCTGATGAGCCTGTCGTCTGCAGGTATGACCCTAAAAAGACGGAATATGCGGAGATGCGCTATGATTTCAGAAATACTGCGGAGGCTACCCCGCGTACAAGCGATTTCAGTGATCCATTCACCTTGAGTGATGGGAGCGTTCACGTATACCATGTGTCCTGTCAGGATAGTGTGGGTAATACTGCCAATCAGACCCGTCATGTGATTTTCGACGTCAAAAGAACGTCACCTGCCCGGTTGACAAATATTTATCCTGAGGGGCATATCAATGAAGATGAGATTACATTCAGTGTCATGACCATGAGGGATGTGCCATGCGTGGGTACCCTACGTCGCGATAATTCCGTCATTTCTTATGTAAGGACAGCACGGGACCCGTTCGTCCACACGAGCGCCAGATATGATGATCTGGCTGATGGCGAGTATGCATATTCGATCACCTGCGGATCCAATCCGGCTGTAGGGCTCACTACTGAAGAGATATGGTTTGTAAAGGATACGCGAGCTCCGGACGTAGCGATCGATTCGCCTTCGACTGAGCTGGAATCGAATGACGCGTCTCTCAGTATCACGTTCAGTGCGGACGAGCGTTCGTACTTTGAGGTACGCAATGTGAAGACTGTCTGGAAGAGTGATGGATTGGTCGACAAGGATAGCTCAAAGACAGTCCAGGTGCCGTTGCGTCTCGGTATCAATATCATCCGGGTCCTTGCTACTGACCAGGCAGGCAATATCGGCGAGGACATATTGTATGTAAGGAAGACCAGGCGCACTATAGAGACCAATTTTATGCACATGGTCGATGGTGCTCATGTAGGTCGTCTACAGAATATTTCCGCAGAGATTGTGCATCCAGAATTGGCATCAGTGGATTCAGCCACTTTGAGCGTGTACGATAGTTCGGGGAATGTCGTTCCAGGTATTCAGCAGATGATCGGAGATGTGGTGACCTATTATTTTGATGGACTATTGGATAACGGGACCTATTACGCAGAGATGGAAGTTCGTGACATGGGCAACGCACTGGTTGCGTACGATGCCACTTCTTTTACCATAGATACCTATGCAGAAGAAATATACCTGAAAGAACCGATCCGTACGCTCATCACGGACTCACCTTACCCGTTCAGCGGTACTACTGATTATCAGAATCTGATTTCCCAAAGAAATTTTGTGGTACAGAATACTCATCTGCCGGTAGAGCAAGAATATGATGCGTTCACGGCCAAAGCGCATCCGGCAGAGGGCGACAATCATTTCAAGCTGGGGTTCAATAATGAGATTGGACATACTGCTTACCTACAGTCCATCCTGCGACTTGACACGAAGGGTCCGGTCAGTACCATCCGTCTACAGGGTGATGCGCAGAAGGCCTTTGCGCCGCGACCGAAATTCGAGGTGGAGTTCAATGAGCCAGCACGGATCGTGCAAGCTTTTGTCATACCTGAGAATGGCGGTGAAGATGTCAAGTTGGCTGTAGAACAGGATTATGATCCTGAATCCTACTATCTTTCCTATACCTTCACTATGGCGGATGATCTTCCGGAAGATGGAGCATATCAGTTTGCGCTACAGACAGAGGATGTGTACGAGAATGTGGCTGCGACCTCATATTATCTGTTCGGTTATAGTGATGATGCTCTTGCTATTGATATTGTCAATCCCAGGTTCTCTGTCTCCCCTAGAGCGAGGGTTAATTTCACGGTCAGCACGAATCGTCCGGCTACTTGCAGGTACGACACTCAGAATCAGCAATATACCCATATGCGCTTTTTCTCCACTTCAGAAGATGGACACATGCATACCGTGGAGATTGTGCTTCCTGAGGAGAATCGCAAGATTCCTTATTATGTGAAATGTGATGATGGATATGGGACGATCAATGAGCAGTATCCTGCCATCTTCAATCTGAGTTTCGACACGACGCCACCTGAGATAGATGCGCTTTTCGCTGATCGTGTTCAGGATGGAGTTCTTGTCGAATACCCGCTATCCACCCGTATGATCGCTCAGACAGATGATGAGGCACGGTGCCGCTATGGAGATTCAGTGAATCAGTTGTTTGCTGATATGCGCGGATTCGATAATTTCTCAGATCCGCTTTTCGGGACATCTACTTACGCGAAATTGAGCAATCTGGCGGATCGCACCCGATATAGCTATTATGTCATATGCCAGAATAGAGCGGAGTTGCTTAGTAGTGTGCGCGGACTCAACTTTTCAGTGGACCTTTCACAGGGATCCGCTATCAGGCTGATCACTCCTCAACCGAATTCCTATCTGCAGAACCGCACTCAACGCATACAGATACGGACGAATAAGCGTGCTTTAGAGGGCACTTGTAAGTGGGGGACCAGTGAAGATGACATCCGTCGTGGATTCGATGAAGTCACCAATGACGCTCATCTGCACACAGTCAATGGATATGCGTTTGCTGAGGGAGAGAATACACTGTATTTCGAATGCTTGATAGAGGGTGATCTAAAGACATATAGTGCCAGTTTCACGATTGACAATTCACCACCTCTACGCGAAAAGATCGATGATGGAGTATACACATATCTGCAGACAGAGCTTACTGCGGAATTCCATTTTATCGATAATGAATCAGGAATATCCCATTATGAATACGCTATCGGAAAGAAGCCGGTCAGTGGTGTAGTGCCGGAATCAGAATGGGCAAGCGAGAAGGCGGTCACGAGAACATCAAAAAGCAAGGTGACTGTCAAAGGGCTTAATCTTACCGATTATACGAACTATTATTGGGCCGTCAGGGCTTTTAATCGGGCTGGTATCGCTTCTCAATGGTACGCATCGGATGGTGTGACTGTTGATAAGAGCAAAATGCCTGTCAGTGGAAGCTGTGAGGACGGAAAGCAGAATCAGGATGAGACGGATATTGATTGTGGTGGCTTACGATGCCAGCCATGTGGGGACCAGAAATCTTGTCTTGTGGATACTGATTGCACCGGACACAACTGCATCAATAATACCTGCAGTTCAGAACAATGCCAGGATGGTATTCAGAATGGCAACGAGTCTGATGTTGATTGTGGAGGAGAGCTCTGCAGTGGATGTGCGCTAGGCGCAGCCTGTCGCGTAAACGAAGATTGTGCCGACAGATACTGCCAAGATGGTGTCTGTGCGGAACCCTCCTGTAGTGATGGTATTATGAATGGTTATGAGACTGATGTTGATTGCGGTGGTACCGAGTGTGACGCCTGTGGTACAGAAAGCATGTGTGTACTCGACTCTGATTGCGTCTCTAAGGTCTGTGGAGAGGATGGTGTATGCCTTCTGGGCTCCTGCACGGATGGCATTTTAAATGGGAATGAGACTGATGTTGATTGCGGTGGTTCCTGCGACGGATGCTCACTAGGAAGTGCCTGTCTGCGTGATCAGGACTGTCAGAGTGAGTACTGTGAGGATGGAAGATGCGCGGATGCGGATGAGAAAGATTCTGACGGAGATGGCATGCCTGATTGGTACGAGGAAAAGTATGGCCTGGATCCCAATGATCCCAGCGATGCGTCTCAGGACGCTAATAATGATGGCATGCTGAATTTACAGAAGTATGAATATCGCAAGTTGAGCAAGAGCGATACCCCGCTGAACCCGCATAAATCTGACTATGATGAGGATGGTGTTGATGATCTTAAGGAAATAAAAGACAATACTGATGCTACTGACTCTTCTGACTTCAAGAAAGCGAAGTGGTGGAGTATCCTGCTTTTCATATTCGCGTTCATCATAGTGGGCGGTGCACTCGGATATTTCGGGTATACACGCTATATGGTCAAACAGAAAAAGACCTCTAAACCGGGGATGCCGCCTATGAATCCTCAGGCATTGCATGGACTGCAGATGTCACGAGGTATACCGGGACAACAGGCACCGTCTCCTGGAGGACCATTCCATCCTACTATGATGCCGAAGATGCGACACCGAATGACACTGCGGGAGAAACTCAAGGATGCCCTGAAGAATAAAGTGATCGAATCCCGGAAAGAGTCCATATCCAAGGAGCACGGGATACTGACTTCAGCTTTTGATGATGAAAAACGGCCACAAAATCAGGATATTGATGTGGGTGTCCTCCATTCACGTCTTCAGAACATCAAGGAGAAGATAAAGAAGTCAGGAATAGATTCTGATGAGCAGGCGATCAATAATAAGGGGCATAGGGACGACGCCACACCTGCGGAACCTGAATCACCGATGGATGCTATCAAATCTTTTATCTCGAAGCCCGTCAAGGAGATTACAGAAGGTAGCGTGGAGGCGCTCAAGAAGATCAATACGAAGAAAGAGCCTGAAACCGCCTACCAGAAGATTGAAAAACTGCACGGTGAGTCTCATCCTGACATGCCTCATTCAGATAAGTCACTCGATTCCTTGTCGGACATCATTCATGGTACGACTAAGAAGATTGAGAAGAACCCGAATAAGACAAGCTCGCAGAAGGCAGTGATGGATAAGCTGAAGCGGATGGAAAAGAAGAAGAAAGGTGCAAAGAAAGAATGAAGAGTAAGAAAGGTTTTGATGCTAATCAGATATTCGTGTTCGTGCTGGCTATTGTGATTGTAGGGCTCGTACTCCTTTTCGGGACCAAGGCGATCATGCGCTGGCAAAGTGACATGCAGAATGTGGAGTACATACGTTTCAAGACCAATGTCCAGAATGCTATAGATGATGTTGCTGCGGATTATGGATCAGTCAAGCAGAAAACATTCAATCTTCCGGGACAATACAAGAAAGTCTGTTTTGTAGGGTTCCCGAAGCCAGCTAACATCCGCAGTACCAGCATGATCGATGGGGAAGAACAGCCGCTCATGGTATATGAGTGGGAAGAAAAGACGGCAAACGTTTTTCTTATTGACAGTACGGTGGAGAAATCGTTCTTAGAGTCAAAGATCACTATCGACCCGGAGCAGTCGAACGGGAATTATCTTTGTTTTAAGGATATTTCCGGTTCCATCCGTGTGCGGCTCGAAGGGATTGGCCGCACTGTGAAGATCAGCCATTGGAAAGAGGGGTGAGGGATGCTGTCGAAGAGAGCGTTCAGCGCCCAGCAGTTCCACTGGCTTTTCATATTGATCGCAGGAGGCGTCATAATCATGTTCTTCTCGATCATCGTCAGTGGCGTCATGAACAATTCAGAGACAAAATTGTCAGCATCAATGATCAGCAGTTTTGATGCGATATTCTCTGGTTCCAAAGCCAGCGACGATACGGTGAGTATTGTTCCGGCACCCCCGAAGACAGAGATAGAGTTCATCTGTGACAGTAGCGGATATTCAGAGATTGCAGTCGCCGAGACAGCTGCCTCGCGGCAGAATGCTAATAGAGTTTTGTTTGCTCATCGGTTTATCCAGGGACGGCAGTTCATCATCTTCACAGAAGGCATCGATATCCCTTTTAAGGTGGACAATGCACTATATATTACAGATTTCGGAGTCAAGTACTTCATTGTGGAGGACGCTGATAGGCCTGCGTACGCAGAGATATTGTATGATTTGATGCCAGATAATGTGACCAAGGAGGTTATTCGTGATATCAGCAGGGCAGAATTGGACGGTTATCGGGAGATAGTGGTAGTCGCATTCAGCCCTTTGCCATCTGGATCAGAGAACAAGCTTGCCCGATATGACTCTACTCTTATCTATATCCAGAGTAATAATTTGAGGCGGCAAGGACGGGTGCAGTTCAAGAAGAGAGTCCGTGAAAACGAGCAATACCGTATGCAGGCAAGCTCTTCACATCACTATTTCGGCGATGCTCTGCTATTGGGTGCGGTCTTCTCTGAAGATGCAGATTATTATGAGTGCGGGGTCGCAAAGATGCTTACCAAGTCTGCTGTCATGGCGCAACTGTATCATGAGCGGACAAAGCGTCTCAAGCAGAAGAATTCAGGCGGTCTCTGTCAGGCTGCCTACAGCGACGCAATGGCGCAGTTTGAGAAAGTAGGAAGTATGTCAGGAGGATCGGAGGCACTGCGGACCTTGGTGTTACCGACGTTTGATACAGGTCCAGCAAAAAAATTATATGATGCGAACAAGAATCTTCAATTGCATTCTTGTCCTCAGATTTATTAGGCGGTCAGAGATGAAGAGAGCACAGATAAAATTATTTGAGAGCATCGCAATGCTGTTGGTGTTCTTCTTTCTTGTTGCTATGGGCTTGAAATTTTATGGGAACATCGAGATACAGAATCTCAAGCAGATGCAGGGGCAGTTTTCTACCATGAATAGCATCAAGACGGCGATCGTCCTGTCCAATCTCCCGGAGATAAAATGTAGTGTGGAGAATATTCAGGGGGGAGCCTGCGTCGATCTGTACAAGATTCAGGCGTGGGATAATGAAGCAGAGGAGGACCCGGCATTGTCCTATTATTTCGATTTGCTCGGATATTCAACGGTTCATCTGGAGCAACTGATGCCGATGCCGCGCAATTTTACAATGCATAAGAAAGTTCCAGAAGGTAACTACAGTACCTCGATGACACCGCTTCCTGTCAGTGTATGGGATCCGGTTACGAACAGGAAAGGATTTGGGATACTCTATGTCAGAGTACATTCGTTGGAGAGCTAGAGATGGGAAGCCAGAAGGATAGGATGGGAAAGAAAGGACAGACAGAGATGCTCGGATTCGCCATGGTCATACTACTGGTATCTGTCGGTATGTTATTTGTGATATCCTTTATTGTCTTGCGGGCACCGTCTGACATCAAGCGAGTGTTTACGGATAAGCAATTGGCAGTGAATATGAATGATGCGCTATTGTCTGCGACCACTTCTTGCAACGGTATGAGTTTCGAGGATCTGATAACCGATTGTGCAGAAAATGGAGACGTAGTATGCCCTGGAGGGTTAGACTCCTGTATGTTTGTGCAGACAGAATTGCAACATGTGTTTGGTCAGACGTTGGAGGTGTGGGGTAAATCCTATAGGTATCAGGTATATTTGCAGAACACACCTGAGGAGCCATTGGTGAAGTTGCAGCAAGGCACATGCAATAAGGAACTGGAACCAGGAATTTTCTATCTTCCTACGGACCGGGGCACCATTTTTGTGCGGCTCGATATCTGTGCAGAATAACCCTATTGTTTGAGCTTGTCAGTGATGCGGGAAAGCTCGTTGACGTTCTCAGTAAGTGTTGGAAGTACCTGGGAGAAAGCCTTTTCCATCGCCTGTAGCTGTGTGCCTACGTCGAGCACATTCTTATCATACTCTCCGATTTTTCCGATGAGTGCCTGATGCAGTTTGTCATAATCCTTTTTCAGGTCATCGAAACGCTGCTCCACCTGTGCGATGCGTGACTCAGTCTTCTCTTTCCAGGCCACAATCTTTTCCACGCTCTGCTTGAGTTCCCCCCACTTCTCTTCGATGACAGCTTCAATGAGCTCTTCCACATCCTCGGGAGAATCTTGTTGTTCAGGCGGAGGCATGTTTGGAGGAGGCATTCCTGGTGGTGGCATATTGGGTTGCTGCCCCTGGTTTTGCGCCATATTCTGCGGATTCATGTTCATGGGGTTCTGGGGCTGTCCCATCTGCGGGGGCTGTCCCGGAGATTGGAACCCCTGTTTCATATCTGCCATATTGAGTGCCTCAAAAATCTGGTTGGAATTGAATCCCTGCTGCTGTAAATACTGGACGATCTGGTTATTGGACATGTTGTTTGCCCGCAGTTGTGCAATTATTTCTGCAGGGTTTGGTTGTGAACTCATGCCTATACTACGTTGACTCTGGTATTTAAATATTATTCATCGTGTTCTGCAAAGATGTCGTCCATAGTGCTGGAACGGTGCGGAGGATTTTGCGCAGGAGCAGGTTTCTCAGGAGGAGGGGCTCGTGCAGCATGTTCACGCATAGCCTGTTCACGTAGCACGTCGCGCACGATCCGCTCTACTTGCTTTGCAGTGACAAACTGTATGGGCTGCCAGATGTCAATGTATTTCTGCAGCACTTTGACATCCTGGTTCTTTGCGGTACTCTTGAGTTCCTCAATGATGAGTTGCATATTGTCCTTCATGCTCTCAATTGCACGTTTCATGTCCTTTATCTGCTCTTCGAACGACTTGATCTGCAGATTCTGCTTGCGGAATTGGGAGAGTGCATTCTGTTCATTGAGCTGTTCCTTTTTGCGCATGTTCTCTACTGCTTCTTCAATGAGCTTGAGACGTCGGGCGATGTTGCTCAATTGTGAAGTCATCTGGGGAGAGGGGCCTGCCGGATGATCGGGTTGTTTGGAAGAGAAGAACGAGTGCAGGTTATTGGATTTGTCGCCCATTAGAGGAATTCCGCTGTGCAATCTTATAAATTTTGTCCAACAGACTCCATGAATGACGGTTGGACAGGTACGATGCAAAAGATATTTAATGCCTTGCAGATTAGGATATAGTTATGGCGCTTCGCGATGATATCCTGCATATAGTCCGGACTGATGGTCCGATACTGCCTGCAGCACTGACTGCAAAGACAGGTAAGACCACTATCATCATCGGTGCGGTGCTTTCGGAGTTGCTCAAGGAGCGTCTGGTATTTGCCACGCATGCGAAGGTTGGTGGTTCACCGCTCTATTACACTGGTAATCAGAAATCAGATATACAGATGTTGCGCTCGCATATCAATGAGAAGGACAGGGAGTCATTCGATCTGCTGCGCGACCGAGGTATCCTCAAAGATGCTGCTTTATCACCTCTTCAGAAAGCCAGTATGCGTCAGCTCAAGGATTTTGCTAAAATGATGACGGTCAGCATCAATGGACGACAGGAAATTTTCTGGAAATGGTATATGCTGACCAATGATGAAGCCCTGGAACGCATACGTGCATCGCTCCAACCCGCCAAGGATACTTCCAAGGATGTTTCCGGGGATGCGACCAAGGAGGAGAAACCAAAAAAACAGCTTCCAGAGGAGCGGCCACCACAGAAGAGGCCAGAAAGATTAGCCGTGGAACCTATGGAGAAGCCTGATCGTCAGCAGACCCTGCCGGAGGACACTGATTCTATTGATGATCCTTTCTATCAGGACGTAGAGGAATTCCTCTCTATGAAGAAGATCCGGGTACTGCAAGCTGAGGTAGTGCGTGCAAAATCGGAGCTGGCTATGGTCATCCAGGTCCCGACCCCACTGGGAGATATCAAGTACTATGCGCGAGCGCGCAACAAGAAGCGCTGTAATGATGCGGATATCTCTGTGGCATATGTACAGGCTCAGTTGCATAATCTTCCTGGTGTCTTCATGACTACAGGAGAACTGACAAAGAAGGCGCGGAAGCTGACTGAAACAGATTTTTCGGGGATGGCTATATTGGAAGGCATGGATGCGGGAGGGAAAGAATAATGGGGGTCTCTCTTGCAAGCCTCGTGGAGGGTAAGACGATAGACCTGCAGGCATTATCTGGACGAGTCATTGCGATTGATACATTCAATTTTCTTTATCAGTTCCTTGCCACGATACGGGGCCCTGATGGTGCTCCTTTGACTAATGCGCAAGGAGATGTGACGTCGCATCTTGTCGGCCTGTTCTCACGGACCATTCGTCTGGTGCAGGCTGGTATAAAACCGGTGTTTATCATCGATGGCGAAGCTCCGGATCTCAAAAAGAAAGAACGTCAACGACGCAGTCAGCTCAAAGAAGAAGCACAGAAAGAATTTGAGGTTGCAAAGGAGCGTAGGGATTTTGAAGCGATGAAGAAGTTTGCATCACGTACTTCTAAACTGACTCGTCCGATGGTGGACGATGCGATAGAGGTTATTTCTGCGATGGGACTGCCACATGTACTGGCGCCGTCCGAAGGGGAAGCGCAGGCCGCGTTCATGGCTTGCCAGGAAGATGTTGACGCGATTGCCTCTCAGGATTTTGACAGTTTGCTTTTCGGAGCTCCGGTTATCATCAGAAACCTGTCTATCACGGGGAAAAGGCGTCATACTAAGCAGATGGGCTATACTACTATCATGCCGGAAGAAATCACACTGTCAGAAGTGCTTAACTCGTTGGGAATCGATCAGGATCAATTGATTGTTTTGGGGATTTTGACTGGTACGGATTTCAATTACGGTGGGATCAAAGGGATTGGTCCTAAGAAGAGCCTGAAACTGCTGAAGAAACATGGGAAGGATTTTGACGCTGTGTTCAGTGAGGTGGAGTGGCAGAAATATTGGAACGTCGACTGGAGGGAGATTATGCAGTTATTCCAGGAGATGCCAGTCACTAGGGAGTATTCACTGCAGTGGGCAGTGCCGGACACGGATCAACTCAGGGAGCTTCTGATAGGAAAGCATGGTTTTGAAGAGAATCGCGTGACGGGTCCTTTGAAGAAACTTGAGCAGATGCGGCAGGAAGGTCAGCAGAAGGGATTAGGAGATTTCTTCTGATCTATGAGATCGAGCAGTTGACCAAATCGGTCGATGCAGAAGTCAGGGTTGACGTTCTGAAGTACCGCTCTGTGCTGGAAGCCCTGGGTATGGGCGATACTAATGACTCCAGCAGCATGTGCAGCTTCAATGTCACCTATTGTGTCACCCATGTAGGCAGTCTGTTTGGCGCGCAGCGTGTGGGTCTGCATAATTTCCATGAGTTTCTTGTCCTTGTCATAAATATCGCAGTACGTTTCTTCAAAGAAGTCAGACAGGCCATGTTCTTGTGCCTGGTGCATCATCTTCTGTCCTGAGTCGGAGCTGACCACGAACATGCGGATACCTTTTTCTCTCAACTTGCTCAGTGTCTTCCCTACATCAGGATAGGGCTTCCCGCAGTCGTGTGGCATCAATTTCTTGTAGAGCGCGTTCTGTTCTTCTTTTGTGAGCGTGGGGAAGTATTTGTTCCAGAAACGCATGTAAGGTATAGTGAAGTTTTCCTGGAATTCCTGGAATGAAATGGGTGTCTTATTGTGTAGTTGGAACATCTGTACGACAAACTGTGTATAGAAATCCTGCACATTGTCATATATCGTCCCTGACCAATCGAAAATAAGTGCTTCCATCGCGTGTCCAGTGGAGGAGTTCCTTAATAAACTTATGCGATCGATGTCAGTATGCTGCCTGCAATCACATTGAAGAGGATCATCACGCTGCCCGCAATAAGGAGATAAAGTCCGGCAGCCTTGAGCATGTTCTTTCCCAATAGGTATTTCTCATTGAGCGGGTCTACGCCAGATTCAATGCCATTGACCAATATAGTCAGTATGTAGATGATCTGCACCACATACACGCCGACGATCAGCTGGAAATAGTAAGTCGGTATACCTTCCCCAAACATGTTAAGCAAGCCTGATCCGGCGGATACACCCACGCCTCCGCTGTCGGTGGATTGGGTGACTTGCGTCAATGTGCCGCTGAGCTTGCTGAGGATGTGGCTGATCATGGAAGTGATACCTATCACGATTCCAGCGATAATGGGGGTGAGGAAGTTTATCTGGGATTTCATCGAGGAGATAACCTCTCCCATCAGGTCCTGTAGTCGTTCATTTACCTTGTGGACCTCGTTCATGTAGCGTGAAATGTTCATGAGCGCCTGCGCTGCCACGTAGGGACCTTTCTTGGCGCTCTGGATAAGGACTTTCATAGAGCTTTCGATCAGAGAAGACGGGTAGTTCTTGATGGCCCCATACTGCGGGTCGAAAATAGCCTGTTCTACACTCATGCCCATCTTCTGGATGTTATAGCTGACCATCATCATGAACTTCCCAGAGTCAGTATCCAGCATGGTTTCCGCTACCCGTCCGAAAGCCATCTCCGGAGGGATCCCGTCGCCGATCCTGTTGCCAAGTGTGAAAAGCGCGTGACCGAATTCTTTTTCCAGCTGCTGGGTGCGCTCTCGTACTTCCAGTAAGCCTTTGGTGCGCATACTATAGTAGATGGCCAGAGAGAAACTCATCGCCATCGGCACCAACAGACCCACCACTGCAGAACCGAGCCCGAACGGCCCCCTTTTTTTGCCGAAGTCAGGGCTTTCTTCCTTGGTTATGACATGATAATCGAAGAAGCAATGCATGCGTCCACAGACACTGATCTCTTCCTGTACTTCGTCGCCGAATCCGAAATCAGGCACATTCAGGAATGGGAGCCATAGTGGTGACAGGCCAAGGATAAGAAAGAGGATGAAAAAGGAGATTGCGAGCATCTTTGGGGAGAAGAATTTTTTTGATTCCTGTTTGTTGTAGAGCTGATCCATCATGTCTGAGGCGCCATATCCGGTAGGTCTTTTGGACAGGATATTCTTTCCCATGATGAATACGATGAGCGGCAACCCAAGATTATAGATGGACGAAATGTGGTACCATCGTGTGCCGTCCATGAATGAGACGAGGAGGGGCATGATGACCAGTCCCAGGATAGGCAGGATGATCCCCAGCATATGGAGTGTGGTGATCGGGGAATGCAGATTATGTGCATAATGCAGCATCTTCTCGTAAGTCTGGTTGAGGATGACATCAAGCGCTTTGTCAAGAGACTCGAGACGTCGCTCCTCAGAATCTTCGTAGAGTGATCCTTCGATGAGATACATGCTTTCGACAAACTCTTCAGCATGTTTTTGCCAGGTCTCAAGGTAGCTATCCATGGATTCCCGCACATTGCTGAATCGTTCAGTCTCCACATCCCAGATAACCTTTTGCAGATCCAGGGACATAGGAGGGGAAAGATGATGGGCAGCAAATTCTACCGCGCGCTCCATATTGGAAGTGTGCCGCATGTATGTCACAATATAGAAAATGGCAAGCACCATCTGGTTGGAGGCTTTCATGCGCCACATATCCGCAAAATACGCAGGCAGCTTGAGAAATAGCATAATTCCCATCCCGCCCAGCATGAGGAAGAAGAATCCCAGGTACATGCTGTTGATCAGGAACATCGTAGGAATGACAGTCAGGAGCATGAAGCACAATGGTATAAGGATGGCAAAAGACATTGCGCCTGTAGGGGTTGTCTGGATATGTGCAGTCTCCAGATCACTCTGGAGTTTCTCTTCCTGAGCTCCTGTGGGTTTGAGGTTGAGTACCTTGCCTGATATGTTGCATGCTTTTTCGAACCAGCTCTGGTGCTTCGGCATGTATTGCTTACGGAAGGTCTGATAATCTGATGAATCAACATGAGCAAGGTCGTGTTCGGACGAATCATCCTTGAGTTCCTTTTGGATCTGCTGTTCGAATTTCCGTTTCAGGTCCGCCAGCTCATCTCCATTCATGTCTCATCGTTCTCCCTATTC
The DNA here is from genome assembly GCA_964565095.1 of uncultured Methanosarcinales archaeon. Lineage (GTDB taxonomy): Archaea > Nanobdellota > Nanobdellia > Woesearchaeales > DATGWN01 > CAZMDB01. The sequence goes on from CAZMDB010000006.1 coordinate 24,342, forward strand.
CATCCGCCGTTTCCGTATCTGATCGTTGAGCCATTCCTTCCATTCGAAAAAAAGCTTGTCTGAATCGACCTCACCATCACGGTCGTGGATCTCTTCGTAGAGGCGATGGAATTGGTCATTGCAGGCAATCACGAATCCAGCTTCGAACATTTCCGGGTCGTCTTCTTTATCTGCCGTCTGGAACATAGCTTCTTTGACACGTGCTCTGAGTTGGATGTTCTCCCAGACCTTGTCCCAGCTTCCTGAAAATTCAGGGATGTTTCCTGCAATCTCCTTTAGGATGTCAGAGTCACCATTTATGAGCGCATCAGTCGGGACCAGTTCGTCCTTGTTCGGATCATACTTCATCAGATCCACAAATCCATTCTCCGCGTGCGGATCATCGGACCAGTCTTTACGTACTTCGGTGATGCTGAGAACTCTACGGAACTTATGCAATCCATCGGCAGAGCGGATGGGATTGGCAATAATGATTATGTCGGTAGCCTTGAAGGAAGTCTTGGGGACCCCGATATCATTGACAACACGATCAAAGATACCATAAGGCGAATCCCCGTGGATTGTTCCTGCAACCACGTTAGCTGCTGCTCCCACGCGCATAGCCTCGTAGAGCGCCTTGGCTTCTCCGCTACGGACCTCTCCTACAATTAGTGCGCTGTCTCCCAGGCGTAAGGTGCTTCTGATACCATCTTCTGCGCTCATCTCGCTCCCGTGACTGCCTCCGAGCGCTGAAGCAACCTTGAGCGGTTGGATATTGAATCCGAGCTTGCGCATATGATTGACCGGTAATTCAAGTGTGTCTTCTATCGTTATGATCCGATAGCGTCGCATTATTTCGACAAGGCAGGAGGAGAGGAATGATGACTTACCGGAACTCCGTGTCCCTGCGATCAGCATCGTACGGGTGCCATCCACCAGGAAGGAGATGAGGCCGGCGGCAAGGGGGGTGATCATCCTATATTTGATGAATAAGGGCAGGGTCCATGGCTTGTTGCGATGACGTCGGAAAGAGAAAGCCAGTCCTGTTGGGTCCAGGGGTTCAGTGACTGCTGAGACACGCACGCTGGCAAATGGGAGTTCCAGTTCTGTATCCAGTATCGGATTGGCTTCATCAAGGGCTCTGCCACTGATCAGGCGCAGTTTTGTGGCCCAGGACTGTGCCTCATCCGGTGTGGGCATGATGTTGGTGACGCATTCATTGAACTTGCCATGCACGATGAAGATCGGCGTGCTTCCCTGTGGGCTATTGATAGAGATATCCTGCATTTCTTCATCCTGCAACAGGACCTCCAACAGGCCGAATCCTACAGTATACCGCAACAGGATCTTAGTGAGCTTCTCATGTTCTGATTTGGTCAACGTGATACTCTTGCCGCGCGCCAGTTCGTCGATGAGATCGAACCCGACGTTATAGAAGACTTCCCTCATCCGTTGGGGATCGACAAAATCGGATTTATCAGGTTCGTGTTCTGCCATTATCGACCGGGCCTGATCGAGCAATTCATATTTCTCATCGTCAAGGCGGAATTCCGGCGGATTGATGTGATAGAGATATTGCACTTGATCAGGAACCTTGAAAATAGTCACTTCTGTGTCGTCGGCGATGGTGAAACTTGCGATCTCTTCCCCGTCGGTGGGGTAGGAGGACATCAGTTTCGTATACAGGAAATCGGGTTTGATGAGCGGTGCAAAAATGGTCTTATAGATCTGACGGTCGCCAGGTGCGTGTCCCGCCAACGATCCGCGGACAAGGTGGATCATGCGTGTTGCATCCATCTGCTGTATGATGTCGTTGAGCAGCGTGGATAGCTGCTTATGCGCATCAAGAATGCGATGGTCCACGCTTTTTTGCATGATGATATGGCTTTTCCTGTGAAGACGCCTCAGTTCCACGTAGACTCCGATAGGATCTTCCCGGAGCGTGTGATAGATGAGGTTCTGGAGCTTGACATACGCACTATGGATGATCTTGTTGCTCATCTGGTCCGGCATGGACAGATTCTGGATGGAGAAACGTGCGCGCTGATTGATAAGGGTGTTGTGGAGACGAGCAACTTCTGCCAACAACTGTGTCTGCTCGTAATCATATTCATAATCCCTGCGCTGGGAGAAGACAATCTTGGAGACGCCACGTGCCTCTTCAATCTTTTCGATGGCAAGGGCCATAGTCTTCGGGTTGTCCTCTATGGAGGGTACATAGGTCCAATGTTCACAGTTGAAATGGAGAATGACTTCCTCTCCCCGACGGACTACCTCGTATGTTACAGAATCCTTCTGTTTCCCCACTCACGACCCTCTTTTTTATATGCAATTGTCCTCGAATTACTATATAAAGTTTGGGGCTCCTCGAGAAATAACCTATTTCTTATATTTGTACGGGTTACGCTCTATGCGTTTGTACTTGCTGACCTTGGACCAAGGCTCAGGCATCTGCGTAAGTTGCTTTTTTGGAGGTTTAGTATCTTTCTCCGCTGTCTCTTTTTCTGGGTGCTTACTCTTTGTTTCTGGGAGGTTTTTGGGTTTTTTCCTGCTTACTTTTTTTGCAGAACTCTTTTTTGTGCTCTTCTTCTGAGTCCTTTTCCTGGATTTTTTGGTGCTGTGCTTCTTTGGGGTGGCACGTGAGGAAGTAGTCCTGGATTTTGTAGCTGGTTTCTTAGGTTGACCGGCAGATGATTTCGTCTTTTTGGAAGCAGATTCATCGCTTGGATATAGCTCGCCGAGAAAAACGTCATAGATAGCTTCTTTGATAGTGTCTAGTATTGATTTTCCTTTCACGATAGATACCTTCTGTCCCGTAGTAGTGCATTTTTTGTGGAACTGATTAATATAGTTTATGTTATTTTCTATATAGAAAGTAAATAATTTCATATAGAGGAGTTGTTCACTTGCAGTCATGTGCGGGATATATGGCGTTATGGGAGAGGCAGCGGTCTGCGCATCTCAGGTCCAGATGCTGGCTCACCGAGGCAGGGATGCAGCCGGATATCTTCTGGACGGCAACCTATATGAGGGGGCGCTGACAGAAGACCTGCAGTGCGCCACAGGATGTTTTGTGCATTTTCTTCATGCGATGGTAGGGCATGTACCTCAGCCGATGCTCGAGGAATCAGATTGGTTTGTTGCCAACTGCGAGATTTATAACTGGATGACGATGGGGGATGGAGAGAGCCGGAACGATGCCGAGGCATTCTTCACGCTGTTACGGAGGTATGGCGTGGCTGGGTTGAGCGTGGTCGATGGGGATTACGCATGCGCTTGGAAACATGGAGAGGATGTCCTGCTTTTTCGTGATCCTATTGGTGTCAAACCTCTGTGGTGGTATGTGGAGGATGGTGTCCTGCGTTTTGCCTCTGAGAACAAGGCGCTTGGTGGGAAAGGAGCTTTGCTGAATCCTTCTACGATTCTCCGGTTCAGAAATGGTGAGGTGGAGATGCAGGAACGTCAGGTGTTCGAGGCTGCTCCAGAACTGGATGATTCTGAGGGGTTGATTGTCGGAGATTTGCGAGAGCTGCTCCAGGAGGCGGTAGAGAAGCGTCTTGCTGGTGTGCAGCGGGTAGGTATCCTGTTTTCTGGTGGGATCGATTCGGTGCTTATTGCTAAGCTGGCAAAGGACCTGGGCAAGGAGGTGCTCTTGTTCACCGCTGGCCATGAGGATGCTGCGGATGTCGCATGGGCCAAGGAGGCAGCGGAGGATCTGCGCTTACCGCTATATGTGGCCACAGAGACAGAGGAGTCAGCTATCCGGCAGGCTATACAGGATATCAAGCGGATCATCGGATCGGACAATTACGTGAAGGTCAGTGTTGCTCTTCCCTTCTATTTCTCTTTGCGTCTGGCGGCCCAGCATAGGCTTAAAGTCGTTATGACCGGGCTTGGTTCTGAGGAGCTGTTTGCGGGATATCAACGGCATGTAGAGGCTACAGATATCAACCGAGAGTGCCGTACGGGTCTGCGCGCAATCCATGAACGTGACCTTTCCCGTGATGATGCGCTTGCGATGCATTATGGAATGGAATTGCGTCTTCCGCTTCTGGATCTTGAACTTGCGCGTTTCGCCCTGCAGATTCCCGCCAGCCTCAAGATACGTGGGGATGTGAAAAAGTACATTATTCGCAAGACCGCTCTAATCTGCGGAATAGGAGAAAAATATGCGATGCGTCCGAAGAAAGCGGCGCAGTATGGTTCAGGGTATGATAAATTGCTTGGCAGGATGGCGCGGAAAGCTGATCTGAAGAAGCAGGACCTGGTACGGTCTTTGTGAACGCAATCTTTTTGAATAGCACGTTTTTTCTCCACACCATGGCACTGGACCTGATTATAGGGGGCAGCTACAATATCGCTTCTGACAAGATGACTAAAGAGCCTTATAGTGAGACGGCATTCTTTGAGGCTCTTCAGGAGAAGGCAGGCAAGGAACGCCATGAGATGGGGCGTCGGTTCAATCACCATTATCTCTGGCGCGGTGCATCCCCAGTGCTTTTCGAGAATCTGAAGCATCTGTATCCTCTGGGTCCTTCCAATGTGCCGGCAATCGTTTATGAATTGGGTTCGTTTGTGGGCTCAGATATTGAACGTGCAGTGGTGGTTGGTCCTGAGGCTATGCGGTCTGTAGTCAATGCATTCAACGAACATTTTTCCGAGGATCTTAAAGGCAGAGAGTTGATGTATGCACCTGAGGGAGAATATCTGACTTTGACGGAGACGATCCTGAATGGTGACGCTGCGCTTTCTGGAGTACGCGGACAAGACGGCCATACGCTGTTTGTGCCAGGGGATATCCCTCTTTGTGATCTTCAGGGATTTGTCGGGTATGACCGTCCGGATGTTGC
>CAZMDB010000007.1:0-26976 GCA_964565095.1 uncultured Methanosarcinales archaeon
AGATAATGCCGTTGACAGCCACACTGTGCCTGCCAACAAACTCCGCGTTGCCCAGAACAACATCGATGCCGTGCTGACGAAGATAGTCGCTGTTCATGTATGCTCGTCTCACATCTTGTCGTTCCTGGATGTATGCCCGCACCTCCTGCATAGAGACTTCCGTACTGTTTCGTAATCGGAGGCCGAAGCATTGCGCTTTTTTCGCATCATGTACAACGCTTGCAGCCTGCATGAGTGCTGCGCAAGGGACAGCCCCCGAATTCAGGAAATTGCCTCCGATCGCGCGTTCGCAGCATTCGATGAGAAGGACCTTGAATTTGGCTCTGTTCATGAAGTCCGCGATCCTGAGACCAGCTGATCCAGCTCCGATCACTATTAAGTCATAATCAACCATCACTACCTAGCTCCAGTAATGTCCTATGTGTCCTGCTTTTTTGTATTTTACGATACGTATAGAACGTGCAAATTGTTTGACAAAAGACACATTTCTCGTCGGAAAGCACACACAAATATGGACGTCAGAACAATTTTGCCACTGACACCTTCTGTAAAAAAAGTCTCAGCACGTCAGAAGAGGGGGATGTCATAATTGTCCAGCGCTTTCTTCTCTGCAGAAGAGATGCTTGAATCTTTGCTTCCTTTGCTTGATCGCTTCGCATCTGTTGGACGAGGCTGGGCCATATTGTACTCAAGAACTTTTGCCAGGTTCAGGTTTCCGCACTTGAGGCATTGGCAATAGGCCCCGTATTTACCCATCCGCACGTCTATCCACGATCCACAGAAGCATTTGAGGTCCGGGTATCCCGTCTCCTTATGATTCTTACAGACAGGCAATTTTACAGAATTCTTGCTGTACGCGGGAGCGCCGCAGAACACACAGATATCTGTCTTGTACGCACCCCATTCTTTCCGGCCCTTTACCATGATTTCACCTTCGCCTTCCGAAGAAGAAACCCGCAGCTGCCCCTATCACGAGAACAGCAGCCAGTCCGGGCATCATGCCAGGTGAGATTCCTGTAGTTCCAGAGGTTTGCGCCCTGATGGGAATCCGGATAGTCTCTGTCTCGATCACTACATCATCCTCATGGATGCTACGCACCTCGATGTCCGTTCGATACTCCTTGGGCACCGCATCATCGTCAATCTGCATCTCCAGTACAGCTACACCGGCCTCTCCGGGCTGCAGGGTGCCGATAAAATCCGATTTCTGGGTAAACTCAAAAGGATGCATGCTCTCCTTGAAGGCTCGTATGGACACTGCCTCCCCTTTGGCATATCCGATATTGCTGATATTGATGTACGCACGCGCAGTCTTGCCAGGTGCAAATGCTTCGGGCTCATAGCTAACGTAGTCGACCTCGAAAGAAGGAATTGCGTCCAGTTCCAGACTGAACATCATTTTTTTAGATACATACCTGTTCGTATCGTCGTTGGCTTCCTTGTAACGCAGTTCCAGTTCCATTTCTCGGGACTGCCACGAGACGTCCTCAGCGATATCAACAAAGAAGTCTGCCGACACGCTCTCTCCTGCTGCAATAGTCCCTAATGTGGCGGTGTCTGCGTAGCTGTAGGCAGCGGTGACTTGTTCCGGCATGAGCAGGCGTGCCTGTACATTCTGTGCATCCTCATCACCGATATTGACAAGCTCTACCGATAGTTGTCCATCAGAAACACCGGCAACCAATGAGGTAGGGGTAGTCCGTATGCTGCCGATGACCAGAGATGGGTCAGTGGTGTCATCTACTTGTATCTCGAAGGGCTCCAGCTGTATCCAGTCAGCTCCTCCGTTCACCGAATAGGAAAGGGTAATCTCAGCTACACCAGAAAAGGCGCTGTCGGTAACGCCGAAACGGTACAGCAGCGTTGCCTGAGTCTTTGCGTCCGACCAACCAAGCCAGGGACCAAGGTGGCGATCTTGCTGGTCTGGAAGTTCTTTAAGCGGATACTCTGCTTCATCGACCCGGAAAATCAGGTCCACCGGTTGGTTACCCTCTTTGACAACCTTCCATCGCACCTCCAGGATCTGTCCCGGACGTGCAGGATCAGGATCCTGGTTCAGCAGAGTCGCATCAATGTGTGGTTTATCATAATCGATAGCCGATGCAGTAGCCGGCATTATGACAAGAATAGAGAAAAGAATTATCGTTTCCAATATATGCCATTTCATTCTGATGTCCCTGGATACCCTTGCCTTTTTATACTTTTGTCCTGTAATGGTCGATAAGATTGTCTATAAGAAGCATAATCGATGGCACCGCGGTGATGGCGGCAAGAAAACTTCCTAGCACGCCAAAGCTCATCATCTGGCCCATATCCCCCAAGAACGTTAGCTCGCCCAGAGCCATAGCTTGGAATCCGATGATGGCGGCAATGGTCGTCGTAACCATGGGAGGTATCACGCGCTGGAGAGTCAACTGCATCGCTTCTGCGTTTCGCTCATGCCGTTCCCGCTCTTGCCGATACCGGGTGATTGTCTGGATACCAAAATCGATGCCGATACCCATGATCATGCTGATGACTCCCGAAGTCTGGCTGGTCAGACCGATACCAAGCAGGCCCACAATGCCGAAAGCCCATATGGTACCGAACAGGATCGTGGAGAGAGGAGTGAATCCATAACGGACCGATCGGAAGACCAGCAGGATGACCACAGCGATCCCTATAAGAGACCATCGGCTGGTCCGTGCCATATCTGCAGGGATGAGATTCTCTACTGCGACATTTTCCATCACACCTCCTCCCAATTCCACCGCGACACCTGGTGGAGGGGGATAATCAGCCACTAGTGAAGACAGCTCCTGAGCTATAAGGAAACTATCAGCATCATCGCTGAGCCGCACTCGTATCAGGGAGAGGTCATACGAGGGCGACATGAAAGTTGAATATGCAGGGTTCTTTCCCGTCAGGCCCTGTATCTTCCTGATATCTTGTGGGATGCGGCCATCAGACTGCTGGCGTATCAGCAACGAAGGGGAAGATACATCGATCACATATTCCACACGCTGCAGCATAGTTGCGATCCTCGACTGGTACAGCAAAAGACGCGGGTCCCGCACATCCCGCACTTCATTGCTTCCTATCTGCTGCGGGGTGATGCGTGTGACTACGGTAACGGTTTCGACACCTCCGAAGAATTCATTTATCTTAGTGAATCCGTCGATTACCGGATATCCTTCTGGAAGAAGATCCTCAAAGTCACTGCTCTGTGTCTGGATTCCCGATGCAGCAACAAGCGAAATAACAGTAAGGATAGCCACGGCAGACAGGACGATGAAGGGATGATGGGCCACAAGGCGTGCGTAGCCTTCAAGCAGATGCTTCAGGATTCTCATGAGCGCCTCCTCCGTCTTTTCTTCTTTATACTCCGTCTTGAAGACGTCCTTTGCCGGTCCACAAGGCGAGCAAGGGCACGATCGACGTACCACCGTTCGAAGGAATCCTCCAACAGGATGATAGCAGGATTGGCCACCAAGGCACCCGCCATGGAGAAAGCGATGCCAAGAGCAAGAGTCTGTCCCAGGTGTTGGAGCATGGGCATCATTGACAAGCTCAGTGCCCCGAATCCCACGATAGTGGTAAGGCCAGAACCGGTGATCGCGCTACCGACTCCATATACAGCCTCTTCCAGTGCGTCGCCCTGCTGCGCTCCTTTTTCTCGTTCCTCCTGATACCGTTCCACCACGAACAGGCCATACTCGACAGCAAGACCTAGGATCATTGCGCCGAGCCCCACAGTAGCAACTGAGAGGGGGATATTCAGCCAGCCGAGTGTGCCCATGGTCCACGTCAGTCCCAGTAGGAGCGGGATGAAAACCAGAAGGGCCTTTGTCAGAGATTTTTGCATGATCCAGAGAAGGACAAAAATGGCGATACCAGCAATAAGTAGCGTGATGATAGCATCCCGTTTGAGCAAGTCAAGTATCAGCACACGCATGGGAGGGTTCCCGGTCACTGTCACCTCCACACCAGGAGTAAGAGAAGTCGCTGCGATATGGTCCTCGATGAGTCCTGTTACTGCATTGATCTGAGACTCTCCGCCACCGATGTCAGCCTGGATGATCATGATTGTGGCACTTCGGCTCCTGTCAAAGAATTCATCGAGTCCGGGAACAGTCTCGATCACTGCATGCACCTCGCTAGCACTCTGCGGTGTCTGTGGAAAAACAGAGGCAACAGACTGGACTCCAGTGATAATCGGCTCGCGCAGCAGGCGCTCCTGCAGCTCGTGCATAGATTCGATGATGCGTGGATCACGGATGTCCCTGGCAACAGTATCAATATTGCTCTGATCGGAGAGTGCGAAGAGCACAAAAACACTTTCTTGGTTTCCCAGTTTAGCTTCGACTCGCTCATTGGTCTGGAATACCGGCAGATGCTGTGGCCATTCCTTGGTGATATCCGATTCGACCCGGATGTTCTGTAGCCCGGCACCCAGGACCGCTGTTACTACTACGATAAGTATGATGACCCACAGGGTGTGCCGCGCCTGGAATCGCGCCAGACGTCGCAGAATGAACTCGATAGGATCCATCACTGCCACACCATCCTTTCATGTTTATAAGCATTCCTCTGGTCCGGGAACAAAAATTTGCAGGAAAACTATCAGAAAAATTGATAAGGTTATCAGTCGTTACGTGTATCCATGTCATACGCAATAGCAGTGCTTCTGCCTGGAGACGAACGGATAGAAAGATTCAGGGCCGCAAAGATGCCATCTCCGTTGCCAGAACCACATATTACTCTTGTCTATCCATTCTCAAGATTTAGTGGAATACAGAGCCATATCCGTGATGTGTGCGGGGGAACACCCCCCTTCACCGTCACCCTCGGAAAAGTGGGGTTCAGTGAAAACGGCTTCTATCTGTACTTGCTTCCTGAAAGCGGAAGAAGACAGCTTATTGGGCTTCATGAGGCACTGAGTAGCGGACCGCTGGAAGGACATCATAATCCCGAGATGCCGTCCTATATTCCGCACCTGAGCATCGGGATTATGCAGGGAGAGGATGCCCGTCAGCAGGCGGCAAGGGAGGCAGAAGGACTGCGCCAGACCTTTCGGGTGGAGTCTGTACAACTGCTGACAATAGAGGAAGGCAGATGCGTGCAGGTGCAATCATTCCCCTTGGGTGCCGAAGATTTTTAAATGCCGGAATTGTGGGTATACATATGGAACTACGTGATATTATTATCATCGGAGCAGGCCCGGCAGGATTGACCGCAGCAATATATGCAGCCCGCTATAAGCTTGACGTAGCTGTGCTTACCAAGGAGGTCGGGGGGATGGCTGCAACAGCGCATAAGGTATGCAATTATCCTGGCTTCACCAGCATCAGCGGGTTCGAACTGATGCAGAAGATGGCGGATCAGGCAGAGGCATTGGAGGTTCCGATCCTGCATGAGAGCGTGGTCAAGGTATCCCGGCAGAAAGACGGCACCTTTGTGGTGTCTACTGCGGCGCACAAGCAGCATCATGCCCGTAAAGTCATTTTTACAGGCGGGACTGAACGGCGCAAGCTAGATATCCCGGGAGAGAAAGAGCTTCTCGGAAAGGGAGTCAGTTACTGTGCCACATGCGACGGCGGGTTCTTCCGCGACAAGAAAGTTGCGGTGATAGGAGGAAGTGACGCAGCTCTGACTGCAGCATTGTTGCTCAGCGAGTACGCCACAGCCGTGACCATCATCTACAGGAAAGACAGATTCTTTCGTGCCGAGCCAAGCTGGGTAGATCTGGTGGAGAAAGATGACAAGATAACCACAGTCTTTGAGCAGGAGGTCGAGGAAATCATGGGGGAGGATCGCGTTACAGGTGTGCGGCTCACATCCGGAGATGAGCTTGCTGTTGACGGAGTGTTTATCGAGATAGGATCAGTACCGAATCTGCGTATCCTGCATGAGATTGATGTCGAAGTTGACGGGAACTACATCGTGACAGATGAGCATAGGGAGACTGCCACGCATGGACTGTATGCGGCAGGAGACGTGATCAAGCAACCTTTCAAGCAGATTGTCACTGCAGCGGCGCATGGCGCGGTAGCAGCGTTTTCGGCCTATCAAGCGCTCAAAAAAGAGGAGAAAGACGACAATTCCTGACCCAACATTTATATATGACATCGAATAGTATATATATGTATGGCTCAGGTCATACGTCTTCAGAATCTTTCGAAAAGTTTTAGGACCAAGATGAAGCAGCCCGGCATTCTGGGAAGCTTGCAGTCCGTATTCCATCCGCAATACAGGGAAATCGCCGCGGTCAGGGACATCAGCTTTTCACTCAAACAGGGAGAGCTGGTAGCATTCATCGGACCTAACGGAGCCGGCAAGTCGACCACGCTCAAGATGCTTTCAGGCATTCTCTTTCCGGACCAGGGCACGATTTCAGTTCTCGGCTTCGATCCGCAACGACAACGCAAGCAGATGGCTTACCGTATAGGTACAATCTTCGGACAGAAACCGCAGTTGTGGTTCCATCTTCCTGCGATCGATTCCTTTGAACTCTTCTCGCACATCTATGACATGGAACGGCAGGAATACAAAAAACGGCTGGAGCGCCTGGTAGAACGTTTTGATATCGCAGACATCATCCATCAGCCGGTCCGTAAACTGTCACTGGGGCAGCGGATGCGGTGCGAATTCGTTCTTGCTCTTCTTCATGGACCTGATATGCTGTTCCTCGATGAACCTACCATCGGTCTGGATGTAGTGGTGAAAAAAAGGATACGGGAACTTATCAGGAAGATCAACAAAGAAGAAGGAGTGACAGTCATACTCACCAGCCATGATATGCAGGATGTTGAACAGATCTGCGACCGTGCCATAGTGATCAATGCAGGACAGATCGTCTACGACGGCACGATTAAAGATATACGGAAGAAATTCATCCGCAGCAAGAGGATACGGATTCAGACCGATACTCGTATCAGGGGTACAGATGGTCTTGCACAGGAGCTGATCCAGCATCGTTCTGCGTATTCGATGGTGCTGGAGGTGGGGCAGCAGAAGGTAAAGAGCACAGTTGACATGCTGCTGAAAGGATACGATGTCAACGACATCACGATCACAGAGCCGCCCATAGAGGAGATCATAGAGGAGATGTATCGCCATGCATAGCAATCTGGACAAGTATGTCGCGATTGCGCGCATTAACTTCCTCAATAGCCTGGTCTATGTGACCGACATGCTGGGAAGCGCGATATTCATCGCATTGATAATATTTCTTCTGGGAAGCTTATGGACCGCGGTTTTTGCTGGTCAGAAGACTGTACAAGGATTCACGCTGATCCAGATGCTCTGGTATGTCGTGATGACTGAAGCGATCATCGTCTCGCAGGGAAGAGTCATTGAAAAGATAACCGAAGAGATCCAGACAGGGGTCATCGGCAATGCTCTCAATAAGCCGTACCAGTATCTCTGGTACAGATATGCATCAGTAATCGGTCAGGCAGTGGTCAAGTTCTTCCTTGTCTTTGCCAGTGGAGGAATAGTGGCCGCTCTGATGGTAGGGGTAGACTGGAGCATCCTTGCAAGGTTGCCTCTGGTAGTTGTCCCTGTCTTTTGCGCCATCAGTCTGCACTTTGCCATGATGGCGTTTCTTGGACTCTTCGGATTCTGGTGGGAGAATGGGACTGCCCTGCATTTCATCTATCAGAAATTCCTATTCACCATAGGTGGCATGCTTGTTCCGCTGGAGATATTTCCTGCCTGGCTGGCAGGAGTCAGCAGCATGCTGCCATTCAGCTACGTTGCCTATCATCCTGCCAGGCTGTTCGTGCACTTCTCCTATGAGGGTGTCCTGCGGGTGGTCGCAACGCAGATCATCTGGATAGCAATCATGATCATTGCGTGTGCGGCGGTGTACCATATAGGGATACGGAGGGTGAGTGTCAATGGTGGCTGAGAATATCCGGTTGCATCTGGCGTACCTGAAAGTAGCGCTGAATACCGCTCTGGAGTATCGGATGAATTTCATCATCCAGCTTATCACAATGATCCTCAACGATGTGGTATGGATAGTGTTCTGGGGATTGTTTTTCCATCGTTTCACGCAAGTGGGATCATGGGAGTTCAGCGACATCGTCATGCTATATACAATAGTGACTATCTCGTTCGGCTGGTCAGGCACATTATTCGGGAACCGCAACAAGATTGCAGAAATGATTTCGGAAGGGAAACTCGATTTCTATCTGACATTGCCAAAGAACATCCTCTATCATCTCCTCATTACGCGGGTCAACTGGTTTTTTCTCGGTGACCTGGTGTTCGGGCTGATACTGGCCTTCATTGCTGTACCTCTCAGGCAGCTTCCTCTTCTCTTCTTCTTCTGTCTTACAGGAGGAATTATTTTCATCGCCTTTGCAGTAATCGTCAGCTCATTATCATTTTTCCTCGGCGATACGCGCAACCTGTCAAGGAATCTTTTTATGGGCACTATCGCGATCTCTACCTATCCATTCAGCGTATTCAAAGGCCTGGCCAGATTCATCCTGTTGGTCCTGGTACCCGCGGGCTTCATCAGCGGGGTACCAGTGGAGCTGCTGCGATCGTTCGACCTATTCTGGTTCATGGCAACCATCGGATTCGCCATGATTATGCTCATCATATCGCTATTGATCTTCTACCTGGGATTGCGACGATACGAGAGCGGGAACCTCAGTTACGTCAGGGTCTAGCAGTCCTGCGGGCAGCTATCTGCGGTTTCTGCGCAGGGGCATCCAACAGCAGTGCAGACCATCTCCTGGCATACCCCATCACCACACTCATCGGTGCAGTGCTGCGGATCAGGCATGACCTGCTGCTCAGGACGTGGGGGAAGTGGATCATCCTCCAGCGTCACATTCACTGACTCGGTGACTTGCCGGAACCCTATCTCAAGAATCTCACTAGGAGACACAACCGCATCGACCACGTATCCGGCGACCCCTGCTGTCGCTGTGTCGTACTTGCATGAGACACGGTAACAGATATTTTCCTGACCAGGTGACATGCGTCGGCACATGCTCTCATCAATCAGCACAATCCGGTCACAGGTAAGATTAGAACCGGCGAATCTGCGGTAATTTGGATGAGAGAGCACGTAATCGTATACCAAAACATCCGCTTTGCGCGGAGCCTGTACAGCACGTTCAATTCTCGCACTAGCATGTGCACCTTGTGAACGGAACTGTGTGATGCCTACAATAGCAACAATTGATGCCGCAACAATCAGTACGATCAGCACAGAGGCAACAGCCACCACGATTGCTACTGAGGCATAGCGGGGGGATTCTGATGGCGAAGATTTCTTGCCTCCGTGCTGCTTAGGAATGATGAGCGCAGCGATCAGATACAGCAGCAGGCCTGTGCCTACACTCATGAACGACAGGACCACCCATGCCAATCGGATCAGTGTGGGATCAGTCTCGAAATACTCTGCGATACCCGCACACACTCCAGCAAGGATGCGGTCGTTGACCGGTCGCGTGAGGCGTTTCTTGCTGCTTTTCTTCTGCGGTCGCTCCTTGAGTGCGAAATACAGGATTGCACCGATGATGTTGAGCAGAATGATGATGAGGACCCAGAAAAGTTTGTCCGTAGTGTCTTTGTCGGATCTGAGGCAGTCCACCAAGGCCCACAACCACACAAGCAGAAGTGCGATGGCAACCAGCATGGATATGCCGAAGAGGAATGTCATACCGAATAGATTGAACATGATATCACCTGGAGGTTCTTCAACATTACACCACATATAAATGAAGCGGACGACAGCTATGGAGGAATCCTCTATTGCATGTCCCAGTGTACGTAGTTCTCACTCCGCGGCAAGTAGCTTCCTTTTCCGCATTTCGGCGCGTCCCTCTTCTGGGCAGAAAGGTTTATACATGTCAGCAACTATGGTCATCCAGGGGGATGTGAATGAAGATAGGACTTATAGGAATGGGAAGGATGGGGTACAATCTGGGGCTCAATATGGTCGAGAAAGGGCACGAGGTTATCGTCTACAACCGTACATACGAGAAGGCAGAGAACTTTGCGCGTAAGAGCGGCAGCGCTACTGCAGCAGAAACGATTGATGAGATGGTGTCTTTGCTGCCTGGGCCACGCGTGATCTGGATGATGGTTCCTGCCGGAGAGGCAGTGGATCAGATAGTTGCAAAAATCATGCCCTTGCTTGCAGAGGAGGATATCCTTATCGATGGGGGAAACTCCTTCTATAAGGATTCGCAGAAACGAGCTGCTAAGCTCTCGAAAGATGGCATACATCTGCTGGACATCGGAACCTCAGGCGGAATAGAGGGAGCCAGGAACGGAGCATGCATGATGGTAGGCGGCAGCCGTCCAGCGTATGAAAGAGTGCAGAGGCTCCTGGCGGACATATGCGTCAAGGACGGATGCGATTATATGGGACCCTCTGGAGCAGGCCACTTTGTCAAAATGATCCATAATGGCATAGAATATGGGATCATGCAAGCGATAGGGGAAGGGTTCGAGGTGCTTGACAGAAGTCAGTTCTCACTGAATTATGAAAGCATAGCCAAGGTGTGGGCTCATGGATCAGTGATACGCGGCTGGCTGATGGAGTTGACCAGAGAGGCCTTTGCCAAGGATCCCGGCCTTGAATCATCCCCCGGCGTGGTGGGCCAGAGCGGGGAGGGGCTATGGACTCTTCAGACTGCCTTAGAAGAAGGCGTGCCTATTCCTGCCATACAAGCGGCAGTCAACACGCGTTTTCGGTCCAATCAGTCAAAGGAGACCTTCTCACAGAAGGTGATCCAGGCCATGCGTCATCAGTTCGGTGGCCATGACACCAAGACACGACTGGAGTAAGAAATTTAAATATCTAGTGTCAGCAAGAGTAGCATGCGGATATTCGGTGATGCCCATGTCTCACAGCAAGCCCATGTGGAAGCTGTACGGATGGTGTTTCATAAAGCGCCAACAGTATGTTTCACCGGAGACATGTGTGGTTACATAGGAGCCGGAGCAGCGACAGAAGCCAGTCGCTATGTGCAGGGATGCGCGGTCTCTGTGCTCGGCAATCATGATATGCCCATCAATCTTGTGGATTCTCCTCCACCGCTTCGTCAGCGCTGTTGCACCAAGGCTAGCAGCTACATATTCACTCACGCTGCAGAGACAGTGTGGCACCCGACATTCATGGTTGCTGAGCCCGGTTATACGCTTACTGACATGCTGTTCGAAGAGATGCGTCTCCAAGGCGATGATGTGGATCTGATCCGTAATCAGGAACGATTGCAGACCATCACCAGAGAAGACGGACGTATACATCTTCCACACAACAGGTATTGCATTGATGCATTGTTCCGTTCTCTGGCAGATCTGACAGGTAATGTGCTGTACTGTGGCCATGAGCATAATATTGATCAGGACACCACAGTGATTTTCACTTCAACAAGATCCTGGCATCTGCTGCATCCAGGAGACTCATTCCGTCTGAGAGCAAATCGGGGATATATTGTGCTTCTTCCGCATCTGCGCGGCGCTCTGCGCAGCAGGATCGAGCCGCAACCAGACAGTGTACATTATCTGGAGTGCCAGCAGACAAGATTGACCTATGTCAGAAGGCATCTATGAGCACAGGGTTTGTACATGAAATGCTGGCAGTCCGGCTGCAAGCATGTTGTAATGGACAGTTGCATAAATCTTATAAAGAGGGCCTTGGCTCGCACATGTACATGTACTGTGATATTTGTGGCTGCACACGCGCCTTTGTATCCCGTGGTGGCAGGATGGTCTGCTCAGTGTGTTGGGGAAAACGAGGTATGAAGAGCGGGCCGCAGTTTGGCGATTGAACTCATTCTATGACGATAGCTGGCTTTCCTGGCATCGCCTGTCTGGCTTTTGGATGGTCAGCACCCTCCAACAAGATTACTGAGATTCCGGTGGCATCAGAAATGAATGCCAGATACCGCTCAAGCAGTGCTTTTTCTGCCGTGGGATCAAGTACCACATCAGGTATGCGCGCAGGATTCTTGATGAGTGCTGGTACGATCTTCTTGATCTCATTTCCATGCTTGCGCAGATCAGTCTGCATGATTTTGGGAAAGATTCCCTTCAGCTCATCATTTTCGAACGCTTCTTTGATCATCTCTATCAGCGTATATTTCCATTGAGGTGCAAGGATAAGTTGTGCAGATTTGGGATCATCGATCTTGACCAGGTCAAGGACAGAACGGATGTCATCGACAACTTGACCGACAAACGCATCTTCGTATTCGCTCGATTCATCAATGTATCCTTCATAAATCTTAGGCCATGACGCATCAGAGACAAGGGTATCATGGCTGACTGCCCATGCTTCTTCTGCCAGATGAGGGACAAGCGGCATCAATGCTGCAGTCCATCGATCAGCAATGTAGTTGTTGATACTTGCAAGCTGTTGTGTGTCCACTTTTGGAAGAACCTGCTTGTACAGTTTCATGATCTCATAGAGGACCACATTAGCATAGCCCCGCAGATCCATCTCAGCAATACAGTTACGCGCACTCAGAAGCAGCCGCTCAAACTTGGAGGTGAAGCTCTTTAGGTCCTTGAAGCAATCGTTGTCGGATTTGTTTCCCTGTATCTCAAGCAATGTATTCAAAAGATTGTCAAGATGCCGTTTCATGGCCGCCATCCGATCAGTCTCCCAATTGAAGGCGCTCTCCACACTGGTGGAGCTGCACATGAATGCACGGAATGCGTCTGCGCCGAACTCCTCGTTGATATCGACCAGCGTGATCACGTTCCCTTTGGACTTGCTCATCTTCTCCCCCTCCGAAGTGATCATACCATGGAAAGAGATGCGCTTTGGCCAGTGCTCCTGTGCGAAAGTCGCGGTATGTGCAAAAATCATGAAGGAGAGGTGGTTGGACAGGTGCGCTGTAAAGGTGTGCCGATGGTCGAAAGGATACCAGTACTGCCACTCATCCTGCATCTGCTGCAATGCCTCGCTGCTGATGCCGCAAGCATCCGCAACCGTTGCAGCATCACCTTTCTTATTCATGACATACTCGAAGAAAGCGGGAACAAGTTGCGCACGTGACATGCCTTGGGCACGGATAAGATGATTGATAGGGTATAGCGCCATATAGATAGTAGAATCTGATAATGACTCTATCACCCAATCCTGGTCATAAGGAAGCTTGGTCCCCAGACCGCGCTTGCGCGCACAGGGACGTTTGTCCAGCCATGCGAAGATATCCTGGAAACGCTTGCGGTACTTGTCAGGGATGATCTCCATCTTTTCCAGGCACGCGTACGCTTTTTCCTTCCAACCTTCCGCATTGAAATCAATGAACCATTGGTTATCCAGTATGGCCACTATGATGTTGCCGCCATCGCGCGACTGTGCCGGACGCGATGTCTCGAAAAAGACATCCCCCCGATCGTCCTCGATAAGCTGGGTGCGCATTTTCTCTTTTGCTTCAGTGACTCCCATCCCGGCAAATGGGCCGCAGGTATCCATCAGTTTTCCGGTATGGAATCCTTTCTTATAGACCTCTTGCGTCGCCTCGGTGAGTTTATCTTTTTGTGATAGTGATGTAATTCCCATTGATTCGCAGATTTCCACCCCCGGCAGAGGACCAAAGCCCTTGCTGTCTATGATAGGGATCGGCTTGATGTTTTTGATCGTATCCGCAGAGATGCCATACTGTGCCAATGTAGACGGATCATCCTGCAATTCTTTGAGTCCTATCCAGTCGAATGGAGCATCACTCGGGACACTTGTCACGATTCCTGTCGCAATTTCCGGATCGCAGTGGGTCAGTGGTAGGATCAGGATATCGCGCTCGACAAACGGTGCATGACAGGTCTGACCGATCAGGTCACTACCCCTTATACTTCCGATTATCTCAGGATCTTTTCCTTGATGTCTAAGTTTGGTCACACACTCTGTACTGACCACCCAGGTCTCATCCTCGACCTTGACCTTCTTGTACTCCACATCCGGATGGACCCACATGTTGGTCTGTCCATACATGGTTTCAGGTCGCAACGTGGAGGCGATAAGATAGCTGCCGTCCTGCAGTTTGAATTTGATGAGGGTGAAGTCCTGGATGCTTACTGGATTCGTATCCCCCTCCTGGATATCATCTTCTCCCACGGCATTCTCTAGCGAAAGGCTGTAGAGGATCGGGTACTTGCCCTGGATCACATAGTCCTTTTCTCTGTAGGTCTGAAATTGCCAGGACACCAATGCCTGGTGCTCAGGATCTCCTGAGGTATAGCTTCGCCGCCAGTCCACAGCAAGCCCCAGAGTCTTGAATTCATCCTTCATCTTCGGGATGAAGAAATCCACGATCTTTTCTGGATCTTCGAAGGTTTTGACAATGCGCTCCACTTCCTGCTCATCTTCAATATACTTACGGACATAGCCTTTGTACAGATCAATCTTCTTCTGGTCTCCGTTCTTGATTGCCAGTGAGATTCCCAAGACAGGGGTACCCGAGATATGGAAGGCGATAGCGTACAGAGTGTTCTTTCCAGTCATCCGCTGGAACCGGGTGAACACATCCGCCTCCGTGACCACACGCGCGTGACCGATGTGTAGGCTTCCCGATATATAGGGATAAGGAACAGTCATGAAGAATTTTTCCTTCTCTTCAGGCTGGACCTCGAACGTTTTTTTGTCAGCCCATTCTGTCTGCCATCGGTTTTGGATTGCGCGTATATCTTTTTTCATGAGAAACACCCCGGGACATTCCCGGTCCTATCACAGGAGGAGAAGCAAGAGCAAACATAGCTTCCTGGATACCATTGGCAAAGTGAAACTCTGATGCTTTTTATATCTTTGGAAAAAGTCTGTGTACACAACAGGGATCCGGACTATGGCTCAAGGCAATCGCCAAGCTATCGGCACCCAAGCTGCGGGCACGTGTCATCCCGGAAAGATTGCGGCCACTCAGGAAAAAGATATTTATAATATATATGATTACCACTGTCCATGAAGTGCGCGGTCATCGGGACCCATTCGACTGGCAAGTCGACATTGATACAGGATGTTGCATCCCGCCTGACTGGCCACAATATAGGAATCGTGCCCGAGGTGGTACGGGAGATCGGCGTTCCGGTCAATAAGCGATCGAATCTCGAGGCGCAGAGCAGGATTCTTGATGCGCAGATCGCCTTCGAAGAGGCGCAGGACGCCGATATCGTGTTGTGTGACCGCAGTGTTCTTGATAATTATTGCTATCTCTACAACATCTATGGTGGCGATCATCCGGAGCATTTTTCCCGTGTCTGCAACCACCTGTCAACCTATGACGTGCTCTTCCTGACTACAGTAGATCCACAGAAGATGCCACAATCAGATGGATTCCGTGACACCGATCGTGATTTTCAGATGCGTATCCAGACCATTCTGCATCGGAAGTTGGAGGATCTCGAGGTATTTCTCACAGAACAGGGTCTTCAGGTTATTCCTGTCTCGTCTGCTGAGCAGATGCATGACCATATACGAGGGATGCTTGAATGAAATCTGAAACAATTATCCGGAATGCCCATGCAGATCAAAAATACAAAGACGATAGTCCTTATTGGATACATCCATGCCGGGTCGCAATGATTGTTGCAGGCTGCACCGAGAAAGAATCGATCATTTCTGCAGCATATGGCCACGATCTTTTGGAAGATACGGATGTTTCTGAAGATGAGATAGCACAATTCGGACAAAAAGCATTGCATTACATCAAGATCATGACCAATAAGCAGGAGGATCATGATACAACCGATTACATCGACAAGCCGTTCAAGAAAAATCCAGTATGGAATCATCTGATCGATCAGACGCTTCAGGCCCGTCGCATCGCACACCAAGTACTGGAGGTGGTAAGCATATGAAAAATATGATGTATATCCCATCCCAATTTGGGTATGCAGTCGATGTCGATGGGTTCTTGCCGATCATCACCCACCCCCAATTTCAGAAATTAAATGGAAAAAGGCAGACAGGGATTCTCTATAAGACATATCCAGGAGTCACCCATACACGTTTTGAACATTCGATCGGAACTTTTCAGATCGCGCAGGCAATTACACAGCATCTGGACATCCCAGATATTGATGCACGTGCAGTGCAAGCATATGCATTGCTGCATGATATCTGTCATGCGCCGTATTCGCATAATCTTGAATACGTGCTGGAAAATGGACATAATGGAAGAGCGATAGCCATGGTTGAATCCATGAGGGAAACGATCGAAAAATCTGATGTAGATTGCGATCGTGTGCTTTCATTGATGAAAAAACAGCACCCCTTATATGAAGTAGTAAAGCATAAAGTACTGGGAGCTGACAAGCTTGACTGGATGTTTCGTGATGCGCATCATGTCGGACGTAGTGATGGGCCGGATGCAAAAAACATCATTCAACATCTAATATATGATGGGAATCAGATAAAGGTACATGCGGACGGTGCAGCAGAGGTTGCAAAGATGCAGCATCATTATTCTGATATGCATACCTTTCTGTATTATTCTCAGCAGTACTTGAGCAATCAACGTATGTTGCAACGTGCAGTACAGGGTGCGATGCATGCAGATGAGATTGATGAAGATACATTAGTTGATATGACCGATGCAGAGTTAGATGGTGTTCTTGCCAGATCTTCTTGTCCAGAGACTCGTCATCTGTCGAATCATCTCCACCAAGATCCCACTAGATATCAACCAATTGTTTCAATCCGCATCCAGCCTTTCAATAGGCAAGAACAACATGCCGTAGGAGTATCAAAAGATACATGCATGCGTTTTTTGGACACCTACAAGTCAGGCGCAGCACTTTCGCGCTTAGAGTCTGCATTAGGCGATGATGTGCTTGTGACGACCATTGTTGACCTGGAAAGGCTCACAGATCCCCATGATGTACGGTTGCATACGGGACTGACATTATTCGAATACATGCCACAGCTCGCACAGTCTCTCGAAGAAGCTGCATATGCATGTTTTTCAATCCGTGCAATTTCACCCAAGGATCAAGGCATTGATGAAATCCAGGAAAAGCTCCTTGATGCGCTCAGAACTTGAACTTCTTGCCCAATCCTCCGATGACCGGCAGTGCCTTTTCTTTCCCGCTTGCTGAATACACGATTCCGAATATCCACAGCACGAGGATGAACAGATTATAGAACGGAAGAAGGATCCATCCAAGTATAGGTATCAATCCCAGGACAATGCTGCCTCCGACAGCGAATATCAGGAGGATCAGTCCCTGCTTCACATGGAAAGTGGCAAAGCGGTTCTTTCTCACCTTGTCATCCACGAAGTACCAGATGATGCCTACCAACAAATATGAAAGTATCGCTACTGCTTTTTCATTCCCCATAAAACCACCCGAAGACTGTCATATTTCCGATGTTTTTAAGTATTAACCCAGAAAAATTTATTTCTATATAGAAAATAAACTATATGTAAAAATGGCAGCTTTTTTATAGACAGCCTGGCAGTACCTGGCTTATGAGGTGCTTGCATGAAGATCGCATTCTTTGAAATCAAGCCATGGGAGAAACGGTATATCAGAAGAAAGCTCAAAGGCCATACACTAACCTTCGAAGAGGGGCCACTGACAGAGGAGACACTGGCATCTGCACGTAGTGCTGAAGCCATCTCTGTCTTCATCCACTCACAGGTCGACAAAAAGATCCTTTCTTCCTGTAAGAAGCTTAGATGCGTCGTCACCCGTTCCACAGGATTTGATCATATTGATACCAAGTATTGCAAGAAGCAAGGAATCTCTGTGTGCAACGTTCCATCGTACGGAGAGAATACTGTTGCAGAGCACACGTTTGCCCTCATCCTTTCACTCTCACGCAATATTCATAGATCATATGTGCGTACACGACGTGGCAACTATAGTATTGAAGGGTTGACAGGCTTCGACCTGCGTGGTAAGACACTAGGCATTATCGGAGGGGGGCATATCGGGATGCATGTGGCGCGCATGGCCAAGGGATTCAGTATGGATGTGCTGGTCTATGATGTGTCGCCACGGCATTTTCTTGATGAGGTCATCGGTTTCCGCTACGAGAAGCTTGAAGAGATCCTCAAAGGGTCGGATATCGTATCCATCCATGTACCGTACATGAAAGCGACCCATCATCTGATTAATAAGGATACCCTTGCCATGATGAGGGAAGGGGCAATCCTGATCAATAAAGCGCGGGGGGGAATTGTCGACACCGATGCCCTGTATCAGGCATTGGGGGACAAGAGGCTCGGTGGCGCAGGTCTTGATGTCAGCGAAGGCGAAGAGCTGATCTACGAAGAGAAGCAGTTGCTCGATAACGAGATGAATCCGGAGAAATGGCGTCAGATTGTGCGTGATCACAAGATATTTGCAATGGACAATGTGGTATTCACGCCGCACAACGCGTTCAATAGCAAGGAAGCACTTGATAGGATACTGGATACCACTGTCCAGAACATCAAGGGCTTTGCCCGCAAGGATCCTGAGAACCTTGTCGGATGATCATTTCTGCAGCTTGTTTAGCAGGTCCTCGAGGAAGGCATCATATTTTACTTCGGCTGCGAAAAACTGTGCCGGGGCGTTTGCCAGCTGTTCATTCTTGTGGATATCATCCAGACGTTCTTTGACCAATTGTGCAAGTATCTGTTTCTCCTGTTCTGTCAATTCCATATCTTTTCTGTAGCATCTTCTCCTCTTAAGCCTTTCGACCGCAATCCATAAAAATCCAGGAGTCCTGATACAGGTATGCAATCGCAGATGGATATCCAGATCAGGCAGGCCTCTCCAGAGGATCTGGAGCATATACAGAATCTGAATAGGCTCCTTTTCGAGCAAGAATATCAGGATTATGATCACACCCTCAAGGTGCAGTGGCCTGCATCCGCAGAAGCTGCCGGATACTATCGTGAAGCAATAGAGGACGAGGAAACACACGCTGTTTTCCTCGCCTGGGATGGTCCTGTTCCGGTCGGTTACCTGCTGGGTGGTCTGGTCGCGGAAGAGACCTGGCGTGATGTATCGCTCATGGCAGAGCTAGCCAATATGTTTATTGCCCCCCAGTACCGGGGACGCGGTATCGGCACGCACCTGATGGATGCCTTCATTGAGTGGTCTGAGGAGCATGGTGTCAGTCGCATAAAGGTCATCGCTTCAGCACAGAATCATAGAGCCATAGATTTCTATCGGGGCGCAGGATTTCGTGACTATACGATTTCACTCGAGCGCACAGTCTGAAAAAGTTGATACATATCGGTGGTTTTCATCCAATGCACAAGCGTCAGAGATATCTGGATAACTTGGTCGAGAGGATACCTCATTGTAATGGGATCTTTTACGATGTGGATGGTCGTATATCAGGCAGCCATCTGCAGAGAATATGTCAGGCATTCGGGGCTCCAGAGACTCTTGAGGCAGTTCCGGTGATCACTGCGGGTTTTCCCATGATGTCATGGTTTTTCGGGTATATTGATGAGGGACCCCTTTTTGTGCGTCCTGCGCTGTTTGAACGTGGCTATTCTGAGGAAGAGGTTACGCACTGTCTGGTCGAGCATGAAGGGCGTCATCTCATGCAGTTTGCGCAAGGTCTGCCAGGAATAGATACACAGCAGTTTCGCAGTGACTGGATGCAGCAGCGGATGAGCCCTCTTATGATCGTCACGTTGTTGGAGCTGGATGCCAACCTGCATGCAGGCAAGCGTCATGAGCGTTATATGCTTGGCAGCACGTATCTTCAGGCGGTCCATCAGCGTGCTCGGGATCAGGTCCAGAAGCTTTTCTCTTTTAGAGGAGCACACGAGCAGCAGTATTGGCATCAATACCACAGTGCGATTTTCTAGGTCTTGAGCAGTTCAATCAATCTGCTGGGCAGGAACAGTGCGAACTTCTCTCTTCGCAAGGGGCGCCATCTGCGCATGGCTTTGATCTGGTAGGGGCCGCAGGTCATTTCGAGGCGTGCGATCCGTGACGGCTCTGCATCAGAAAGTGCGTTCTGGCCTCTCGGCAGAAAGAAGAGCCCACTGGCGTCATTTGCGCCGTAATGGATGTTCTGTGCGTGAATCGGAGAGACATCATAATGTGCGGCCCAGGCAAAATGATTGATCTGTGTCATTCTCTCGATAAGGTAGCTCCAGCTATAGAACTCGCATGCAGTAGAGGATGGGTCGCTGAACTGCGGTGTGGATAGCCTGTATTGTTGCACATCAATCAAGAAGTTCACGCTTGCCTATATATTCTATGGAAAACACTGGGCTTTTCGTAAAGCAGTGTCAGCTGAAGCACGCGATACTGCGAGAAAAACGGTAGATTCACCCGTGATTCTACAGTCATCGATATCCATGATACCAATCCAGCTTCGTGTCAGCATACCCTTGTGTCACTTCAGTACGCAGTACCTTCTTGCGTCAGGGACTGTTCTACATGGTATGTACCAATCTCTTCTGTATTGGTTACCCTATCTGTTTACTGCTTCGTATTCTGCAGACAGTCACTGCAGCCGATCAGCAGCATCATAGCTAAATTTTTTCATGGGGCCACCTCGGAGTCATCGTACATTTGTGCGCAGTCCCAGCAGCTTGTAAAGAAGACAGAATCCCGTCAGTGCCGTAAAGAGGAGTGCTGATCCGGCGAGGATGAATATCCAGAAGACCCAGCCGGTGAAGAAGACACTGCCTGCCAGCAGTCCGATTCCAAGAATTGCCCTGATGATCCTGTCAGTACGCCCCTCGTTCTCCATACGGGCTACAGGTTGTGGGCCTTGAAAAGTGTTTCGGGAAGATTTAAATATTGTATACGGTACAATATCATGATGGAGATCGATCCTGAGTTTCAGAATCTGCAATTGCCGGCAGTCGCAGTAGACGTGCTCCTG
Organism: uncultured Methanosarcinales archaeon; assembly: GCA_964565095.1. GTDB lineage: Archaea > Nanobdellota > Nanobdellia > Woesearchaeales > DATGWN01 > CAZMDB01. Next base: position 20,804 of record CAZMDB010000007.1, read on the forward strand.
TTCTCCATCATCCATGAGGAGCTGCATGTTGGTCTTGTGCAGCGTCATGATGAGCCGTACAAGGGAGGATTTGCCCTGCCCGGGCGCTTTGTACGATATGCCGAACCGATCGAAGAGACTGCGCGCCAGGTGTTAGAGTTAAAGTGCAAGGTGCCTGCGGACAGTGTCTATATGGAGCAGCTGTACACGTTTGGACAGGATCTCGAGCGTGATACGCGTATCCGCACGATAAGCATAGTCTATTTCGGTATTGTGGCTTCCGACAACCGGTCTCTTGAAGCATCCGAAAGTCTGCACTGGCATGCGGTCGATTCTCTTCCAACGCTGGCCTTTGATCACAAGCAGATCACCGAATATGCGCTGGGGCGTCTGCAGAATAAGGTCCGCTGGGGAGATGCTGCATTCCGGTTCCTGCCGCGGGAGTTCACCCTGACTCAGCTACAGAAAGTATATGAAGCGGTTCTCGGTTACCAACTCGATAAGCGTAATTTCCGTAAGAAGATCAGAGAAAAAGTTCATAAGACAAATCATACCCATAGAGAAGGTGCGCATCGCCCTGCCGCACTGTATCGCTATCAGCAGCAGAAAGACACATTCTGAATCCCTTTATAAAAGAGAATAGAAAAGGTTATATAGTAGATAGTGTATATACTACACTATAACGAGAAAGAAGTGTCGGTAAAGCACTAAGTGTAAAAATAACAATATCAGGAGGAGCATAGCATGGTTGTCAACCCACAGGAACTATTGAGCACGGTCACCCAGCCTGAACAGGAGACATTGGCACGCTTGGAAGAGCGTATAGATCGGCATCTCACCAGATCATTCGAAGGTGGCATGGTTGCAGTAGCCTATGACGCAGACTGCAAGGCACTGCGTCGACCGGTTTTTGAGGGCTTCTTGGGTCGATACCGTCAGCAGGGATGGACAGATGTGCGGGTTGTGCATGATCCTCGGGATGGTTCCTACATCCAGTTTAAGTATGAGGGGATAAAGAGAAGGTAGTGGCTAGTAAGTGTATAATATACAATATGGAGGAAAGCAATATGACGCAACAAATGACCGATTACAACGCATTCACCGATAAGTACTTTCTACGATCCAAGCAGATTCTGGAAGCTGAAGGCCTCAATCCCTTTGTACGCGCCCAGGTATTCATCAGGAAGGGCCCGGGGCAGGCCTATGGCATCAATGAAGCAGTCGACATGCTGGCACAGCGACCTATTGCGGAGCACGGAGGAGCGGTCTACGCACTCCCCGAAGGTGCCCGCTACGACCAGAAGGATACCTTGATGGTCATAGAGGCCCCGATCCAGGACATCATTGATCTGGAAACCGTGTATCTGGGGGTCATTACCGCGGAGACGACCAAAGCAAATGATGGAAATGGGGTGGATCTCAATCAAGTGACCGACCGGGCGGCAAAAGTGGTGCAAGCTGCAGGAGGCCGCCCTGTTTCCTATTTTGGAGCTCGCCACTGGCGTTTTGACCAAGACCCGGCTATAGCAGCTGCAGCGTATGAGGGAGGGATGATGACCTGCTCGACTGATGCAGGCGCCGCGCCATTTGGCAAGAAAGGCATCGGCACAATACCCCATACGCTGGAAAATATCTATGCTTCCAAAGATGGGTATGAAAACGCAGTCAAAGAAGCGACATGCGCCTTTGATAGGAACATAGATCCGGAAGTCCCGCGCATCGCCTTGATCGATTATGCGAACCGAGAGATTGACGACGTGCTGGCAACCGCCAAAGCCCTCGACGGTAGATTAGCAGGGTATCGCATCGACACATGCGGAGAAAACATTGCCCAAGGAGCGCTTGCCACAGCTGATCGGCAGGCAATGCGGCAGTTGTTCGGACGGGATGTGAAGGTCCCGCAAGGCGATCAACGGTTCTGGGTCGGCACAGGAGTCACAGTCACTGGTACATATGCCGTACGCCAGGCAGTAGACCAGGCAGGGTACACCAATCTCCAGCAGGTGCTCTCGAGCGGGTTCGCTGATCCTGCCAAAGTAGAGGCGTTCGTGCGGGCAGAGGAAGTGTTAGAGACACGGCTCTTTGATATGCTTGGTGCAGGAGGACTCTACCCGGCACGCACCGCGACCATGGACATCGTTGCAGTAGGGGCTGACCGACAGCATCTGCGCCCTATGGCGAAAGTCGGGCGTGGATATCGGCCCAACAAAGCACTAGAGCAGCGCATCTAGAGGAATGATGCTGTTCTTGTTAGTGTAATTTATACAATTATAGGTGAGAGAATACAGGTGAGAAAAAATGACACGAATGATCGCATACAGGACAGACATCCAGAATGATTTCATGAACAGCAATGGGCGTCTCTATGTTCCGGATGCCGAGACCATCAAACCCAACATCGAAGCAGTCACAGCGTTTGCTGCAGAAAATGGCCTTCAGCAGATATACGGGATGGACCGGCATTTTGCCACTGATGCAGAATTGAAGGACAATGGCGGCCCCTTCCCATGGCACTGCATGGATCGCCAGTATGCGGCAGGAAGGAATCCAGATGGGACCTACGGGATGGATATCATCCCTCAAGCCCGGGGACCGCAGGGAATATTCCTTGAAAAGCAGCACTACGATGTGTTCACGAACCCTCAGACAGAGCGTGTGCTGGCAGACCTGGGAGTCACTGATGCCATAGTAGATGGCGTAGCGACCGATTATTGCGTCAAGGCAGCAGTTCTTGGCATGCAGGAGCGGGGGATACAGACCTACGTAGTAGCCGACGCGATCCGCGGCATCACTCCGCAAGGAGCTGCTGAGGCATTGGAAGCCATGCAGGATGCAGGAGCAAAGATGATCCGCACACAGGAGTTGCCGGATCTGTTGAGGTGAATACGATGACATTGGATACAACAATCAGGAAGGCATACTTCCCGCATGGGGCTGCACAGGCAGCAAGTGAACTGATGGACAGCATCCTCTCTTGGACTGCTGGTACTGGTGCAGCCGGAGGCGTAGTAGGACTCAGCGGTGGCATTGATTCAACAACAGTCGCGTATCTCTGCAAGTTCGCTTTTGATGCGTACAACGCCCAGGAGCAGAAAAGCCCACTGGCACTACATGGTCTTGTCCTGCCTTCGCAGGCAAACGCAGTCGCAGATGCCCATGATGGAACACGTGTGGCTGAATTATTGCAGATCCCCTACAAGGTCATTCCGATCGAGCCGATAGCTGACAAATATGTTGAGGCTCTGCCCGACTCACTTGAGCAGCAATTCGATCGCGGCAATCTCTACTCGGAGATACGGGCTACGGTGCTCTCCCGGTATGGAGCCGCGCGCAATCTGCGCATCATGGGAACAGGCAACCGTGATGAGGATTACGTGCTGGGATATTTTACCAAGCGCGGAGACGGAGCAGTGGATAACAACGTATTGGGGAATCTGCCCAAACGCCTGGTACGTGATCTTGCACGCCACCTCGGCGTGCCTGCTGATCTGGTCGGGCGGGTATCGACTGCAGGTCTCTGGGAGGGCCAGACCGACGAGAAAGAGCTCGGCTATAGATATGCCCAGGCAGAGATCATCCAGAACGGGTATGATGAGGGGCTGACAGCTCAAGAGATCGTGGCAGTTACTGGGTTCGATCCGCGGATTGTTGGAGATGTCCGAAACCGGCATCTGAATACAGCGCACAAGCGACAGTTGCCTCCTGTCGGTCAACTCACGCTCGCATATGGTGAGAACAATGCCTGACACGCAGACCCTACAGAGGTTCCGTAATCCGTTTCCGACAACTGACCTCATCATCGAATACAATGATGGCAGGAGAGAAGGGATAGTGTTGATCGAACGACGGAATCCACCTCTTGGGTTGGCACTGCCCGGCGGATTTGCAGAATATGGCTTGTCTCTTGAAGACAACGCCCTCAAGGAGGCAAAGGAGGAGACAAATCTCGAAGTGATCCTTGAAAACCCTGGGCACCCTCTCTGCGTGCGTTCATCACCAGACAGGGATCCGCGTGCGCACATGATCAGCATTGCGTACGTCGGACGGGGGTATGGACAGCTTTGCGCGGGAGATGATGCCAAGAGAGCGCATCTGTATACGTTCGATCAGGCACGACAACTGGTCGAGAAGGAGGCGCTGGTGTTTGATCACACTGAGATACTCAAGGAGTACTTCGCCTACCGGGGGATGCCCTATGGATGAGAAACTGGGAAAAGTGGGATTGATTGGCAGATTCAAGCCATTGCACAAGGGAGGAGCGCTTCTGCTTGAAGCTGTCTGCTCTGTCTCTGATCAGGTCATCATAGGCGTGGGAAGCGCAAACCGGTATGATGTGCGCAATCCCTTCACTGCCCAGGAATCCGCAGAGATGGTGGATGCCTACCTGCACGAGCGATTCGGAAACTACCGTATCCAGACGGTTCCGGATTTCGGACATCTGCCGCAGTATAGGGATGGAAGCCGCTGGAAGCAGGAGGTGCGTGACTCTTTTGGAAGTCTGGATCATTTTGTCACAGGCAACAACTACGTGGCGGAGTTACTGTCAGACATGTACGATGTCATACATCCTGCGCAGCTGATCCCCGCAGAGCAGCAGTTCCCATTGCGCGCCACAACGGTGCGCTATGCTATGGCCACCAAAGCTCCCTGGGAAAGCATGGTGCCCCAAGAAGTCAGCTGGTATATCCAGACCCGGGGACTTGATCAAAGATTTCGCGGTGAGTTCGGGTTGGAGACCATAGCACGTCATGCAGGGACGGCGTACTGGGCGGATGATTCGGCAGCAGAAGAACAGCAGCATGTGAAAGGAGGTGAGAAATGATGCAGATAGGCAATTACGAGGTACAGTCTCTCATCGGGGAAGGCGGATTTGCGCGTGCGTACAAGGTGCGGCATGTCCAGTTGGATGAGCCGGCGTGTCTCAAGCAGAGTATCAATGTCTCTGCACAGGATACTGAGCTGCTTCGCCGGGAGGCAAAGCTCCTATGGGGGCTCAATCATCATTCACTGCCATCAGTCAAGGACTTTTTTGAGGTGGGGGACGGGAGCTCAGCCTATGTGATGAATTATGTCTCCGGCAGAAGCGTGGAGGAACTGGTCGCTGATCAAGGCCCCATCCATCCAGAAGACATGTGCTGGGTCGCACAACGGACACTCCAGGCATTACATTACCTTCATGCCAATGGTGTTGTCCATTCGGACGTGAAGCCGCAGAACATCATTGTACAGCCGCAGACACACAACGCGGTACTGCTTGACTACGGCTTGTCTGCATTCCGCCCTAAAGGTGATAGCAGGCCGATCGGATACACTCAGGTGTTTGCTGCTCCCGAGCTCCAGCGGGGTATGCCCCCGCTTCCTGAATCGGACTTCTATGGCATGGGGATGACGATGCTCTATGGGATCGGAGGCGACCCCGTCTCCCAATCCTATCCAAAAACGGTGCCGGACAGGATACGGGATTTCTGCGATTCGCTTCTGGTCTATGATCCCCTCAAACGCCCCCGTTGGGAACAGGTGGATCTGGTCGGAGAGCTTTCAGATATACGGCAGGAGGTGTTCGGAAGGAGACATCTGAGGTAAGAAGAGGACAACGATGAATTACAAAGGAGGATGCAAAATGTACAGTTGGGGAAATGATACAAGCACATGGAGAGGACCCGGAAGATACAACTTCGATTCTGCGCGCAGAGGATACCTGGATGATCTTGCCCAGAGCGCGGCAGCAAAGGGCCCTCGTAGTTACACCGCTCCACCGGGACCGGATCTCGGATTGGTGGACCCACATGGGAAAAGGATACATTCAGACAAAAAAAACCCGGTGATTGTAGCAGTGGATGTGACAGGATCAATGGCCGCATGGCCCGGTGAGATATTCGACCGTCTGCCGCTTTTGTACCAGACATTATCGCAGTACCGTGATGACGTAGAGATATCCTTCTGCGCCATAGGTGATGCCAACAGTGATCGATACCCGCTGCAGATCAACGAGTTCGCGTCCGGCGTGGCACTTGAAGACCATCTCAAAGCGCTGTATCCTGAGGGTGGCGGAGGAGGTCAGTCACGTGAAAGCTACGAATTGTTCGGCTATCATGTGCTGCAGAACGCACAGACACCCAATGCCACCTCACCGTTCCTGATCATGTTCGGGGACGAGGGATTCTACGATACGGTTGATCCTGATCAGGCAGAGC
>CAZMDB010000008.1:0-26957 GCA_964565095.1 uncultured Methanosarcinales archaeon
GCTCCTTGTACCCACCGGCCGTTAAACCACTCGAGCAGAGTTATGGTGAGTCTTGGCTTTTTGGTCAAGCCGAACCCTAGCTCAGTGAGATGGGTTAAGTCGTCCCAAGGTAGCCGTAGGGGAACCTGCGGCTGGATCACCTCCTTTTTTTCCTTTCTCTATGGAAGGACTTACGCGTAGTAGCAGTTGTTTTTCTTTCCAATCACAGAGACTCAGCGTAGGGAAAGGACAGCTGAGTTACGGGCTCGTAGCTCAGTCCGGTAGAGCACCTGCCTTGCAAGCAGGGGGTCTCGGGTTCGAATCCCGACGAGTCCATGTGGAGCGTTGGCAACTTGACAGATCAAGTGCGCTGACGATACCATTATCACATATCACATTCATATATCACATATGAGCGAGGGCCACCTCGGAAAATATGGTGCAGTTCCCATGCTGAACCCATGGGGATCAGAGGGTGAGACACCAGGTGTGACTACCTGGCTTTGCATGTGCAAACAATCGGCACTCGATGTCGTGCACATGTACATTCATGTTTATGAAACCATCATACGTGCGTAAACACCTTTAAGCCTTGGTGTAAAAACCAAAGCTCCAAATTAAGCTATTAGGTGGATGACTTGGCTTTCTATGCTGAAGAAGGACGCGACTAACTGCGATATGCTCAGGCAAGGCGTATGTAGCTTATGAACCTGAGATTTCCGAATGCGACTTCGCCTTAGAATCCGAAAGGATGGGGAACGCGGGGAATTGAAACGTCTTAGTACCCGCAGGAAAAGAAATCAACAGAGATTCCGTGAGTAGGAGCGACCCAAAACGGAATACGGCGAACTGAAGGGCCTGCAGAAATGTAGGTACCGATGTGGGCGCCATCTCTTAGTCGTCTGGTGTTATGTAAAAGTGTGCTGGAATGCACTGCCTCAGAGGGTGATAGCCCCGTATATATGATGTCAACGATGCGATGGTTAAAGAGTAACGTCTCTTGGAGATGAGGCGTGAATGTGGGGGACATTAACCTCCAACCGTAAATACATAGAAAGACCGATAGCGAACAGTACCGTGAGGGAATGTTGAAAAGTACCCGGAGACGGGAGTGAAAAGTCTCTGAAACCTGATAGTGATAGTGAGGTACGGCTCTTAGGAGTTGTGCCGTGCGTTTTGAATAACGTGCCAGGGAGTGCATTTGAGTGGCAAGGGTAAGCGGTTCCGCCGTGTACCCATAGGGAAACCGATTGTCCGCAGCTTGCGAGGGACGAGGTATGAAAGTGCCTTTAGTCACTTGGATGCGACCCGAAACCGTTCGATCTAGTCCTGAGTAGGGCGAAGCGGGGGTAAAACCTCGTGGAGGCCCGAAGCGGTGCTACGAGCAAGTGTTCGTGTAACTTGGGACTAGGGGTGAAAAGCCAATCGAGAACGGCGATAGCTGGTTCCGACCGAAGTTGGCCGTAGTCAACCCCGGATCGAGATAGTGCAGATGGTAGAGACACGGATTGGGGATTTAGGGGGAGAAATCCCTCGGTTCCTTGTCCAACTCCGAATATTTGCACGTCGTAGACATCCGGAGACGGGGTGCAGGCGTAAAGACTGTATCCGAGAGGGGAACAACCCAGACTTCAGTTAAGGTCCCTAAATATTGGTTAAGTGTTAAAGGGTAAAACGTGTCTAGTGCCAAAGACAGCGAGGAGGTTCGCTTAGAAGCAGCTAACCTATAATAAGTGCGTAACAGCTTACTCGTTGAGGTTCTAGGTCGTGAAAATGGACGGGGCTAAACCAATTACCGATACTGAAGACATGCATGCAAAGTGTGCATGTGGTAGGTCGGCGTGTTGTTTGGGCAAAAGCATGTGTGCAAGCATATGTGAACCGAGCAGCAATGAAAATCCTGGTGGTAGTAGGAGCATAGCGGTGTGAGAACCACCGTGACCGTAAGGGCAAGGGTTTCTTGGCAATGCCAATCAGCCAAGAGTTAGTCGATCCTAACCGTGCCTCTTCATTGAGGAGCGGGAAAGGGAAACAGGTTAATATTCCTGTACTTGCATGATATACGTGGCAACACAAGCTGTTGCACAGACACTGGGGGCTAGATGAGCAGTGATTGTCGTCGCTGTTAATCGGGATAGGTCTTCGGAGAATCGTTACGATGAGAGGAAGAGCAAACCCGAGAATAGTATCCCGTATGGGGTATCTCGTTGATGCCTACAGTCCGTGAAAATGTGCAGCGGAAAGATTCATGCAATTCGTACCCAGAACCAGCACAGGTGCCCCTAGGTGAGAAGCCTAAGGTCTATAGGTGTAATCTAGTCAAGGGAATTCGGCAATTTAGCCCCATATCTTCGGTATAAGGGGTCCCTGCTCTTGTGTATGTATGTATGCGACAGCAGGGCGCAGTAACAAAGATGGTCCGACTGTTTATCAAAAACGTAACTTCCTGCTAGCCGGAAACGGTGTGTACAGGAGGTGACGTCTGCCCAGTGTCAGTACTTCAAAGACGGGTCCAACCGTCCTAAGAGCTGGCAAACGGCGGGGGTAACTATAACTCTCTTAAGGTAGCGAAATGCCTTGCCGTTTAAATGACGGCCTGCATGAATGGCGTAACGAGATCTCCACTGTCCCTACCTAGAACCCTCCGAAATCTCTATTCTGGTGCAAAGGCCAGAGAATTCCAGTGGGAAGCGAAGACCCCGTGAAACTTTACTGTAGCCTGTAGTGGTGGAGTAAGATTTTCTGTAGAGCGTAGATGGGAGCCGTTGAAGTTCAGGGCGCAAGCCTTGGAATAGGCGCCAATGTAACACCATCCTGAAAATCTTGCTTCGCTTACTTGTTTACAAGGACACCTGCAGGTGGACAGTTTGGCTGGGGTGGCACACCGTTGAAATGGTATCAACGGTGCCCAATGGTTGGCTCAGACGGGTCAGAAATCCGTCGTAGAGTGCAAGAGCAAAAGTCAGCCTGATTGGGATGCGAATAGTAAGCGTCTCAAACACGAAAGTGTGGTCTAGCGAACCTCTATACCTCCTTAGTGGGGGTTAGAGATGACCGAAAAGTTACTCCGGGGATAACAGAGTTGTCTCGCCCGAGAGTTCATATCGACGGCGAGGCTTGCTACATCGATGTCGGCTCTTCCTATCCTGGGCGTGCAGAAGCGTCCAAGGGTGGGGGTGTTCACCCATTAAAAGGGATCGTGAGCTGGGTTCAGAACGCTGTGAGGCAGTTTGTTTGATATCTACTGGAATTGTTTAGAGTCTGAGTGTAAGAATCCTTTAGTACGAGAGGAACGAGGAATCCGTGCCACTGGTGTACCGGTTGTCTGATAAGGCAGTGCCGGGCAGCTACGCACGAAGCGATAAGTGCTGAAAGCATCTAAGCACGAAGCGCAACGCGAAAAGAGACTCGAGGATACCGATACAACATCGGTTTGATGGAAGTGGTGTGTACGTGCCGAGCTTCGGCGAGGTATTAAGCATGCACTCCCCAATACATCCGACTTTGCTTTTCAGGTGTTTACGCACGTTTGATGGTTTTTCTTTTTTTTTCTCTTCATTTTTTTCGAAATTGATAAATAGGAGAGCCAGTTTTCTCTGGCTATGGTATTATGGGCCCTTGGTGAATATATGCGACAGCAGTTGCAGGATTGGATCAGCGTATCTCGCGTTCCTAAGGCACAGCAATGGGCGGCGTTCGACAGGAGTTACGCGACTGCTGTATTGGTCAGCGGGGATACTTTCATCGATGGAGGCTCATACGTATTCGGTACACGCAGCGGGCGTGGAGGCAAGCAGCAGATACGTGGGGGAATAGTACATCCTGAACAGTTCTGGGCCGCTCACATTGTACATGATAATGACCGTCGATTGCTTGTGAGGACTGGCAACGATATCTCTTATCAGTTCCACCCAGCAGGTCTTGCAGGTGAAGTCATGGAGATTTCCAATGAGTATCATACTTCGACCCATGACATCTACACAGGAGACCCGCTCGAAACGGAGGAACAGCGGGATGTTCTTGCGCGTCTGATCGGATTTGTCCCGTCTGTCATGCCTGTGCCGAAGGGTGACTCCTGTGTGTCTTTCCAGGAGATGTATCATTATCAGAAGGGGCAGAACAATTGGGCACGTAAGGGGCGCACGTATATGAGAATTCATGTGGAGACGAATACGTGTCCCCGCTGTCACGCACGACGTGTGGAGTTCTAGACCCGTTTCCCATGCTCGGTCCGAAAGAGGCATTGGACCGCTTCTGAGGGTCTTCTACGGCAGAAATCAGTCGAGTAAGGGCATCTGTCGCGTTTTGGGCGAACGATATCTTGACCAGCCGCTTGGTGTCAAGGTACCCGTCCTTGTCGAGGAGGGATCTGACCTTGTCGGACACCCCTCCTGTCCCTTCCATGATCACCACAGGTTTGCCCTGGTGATAGGCATGCGCAATCTCGGTCAGGGTACCGACTCCTCCTCCGATAGCGATTACTGCGTCACATGTATTGACAAGAACAGGGATGCGACCGTTCTCGCCCATTCCGGTGTTGATCTTGATATCAATGAATTGTCCTAGATACTCGTAGGCACGATAATCATCAGCTGCGATAATGCCCACCGTGGTACCTCCTGCATCTTTGCAGCCCTTCATACTGTGTTCCATAACCCCGGTGCTCCCCCCTGTGATGAGGATGCAATTCCGTTGCGCAATTTCCTTGCCGATATCTTCCGCAAGTCGATAAGCTTCTTTGTCCAGAGTATTCCGCCATGACCCGATTACGCCTATCTGCATCCTATCTTTCATGTTCTCACCGTCGGTAGTATATTTTTCCATTCCTGTCAAGATAGAATCGCTGGTCAAAGAATATATTGTTTTCTGTGATGAATCCGTAGAAGGGATATGCGGTAAAGGACGGTATAATGTAGGAGTATTCTTTGCTGTCGCAGATCAGACGGAGCTTTCCGCCCGGATAGACGGCTGTACCATATGTCTCCACGTCAGGAGCGACCGATACTGGTTGCGCATTCGTGTCATAACGGTCGCTTGGGATCCATCCATCTACAGTGTATCGGCCGTACGGGTCCGTGTCTTTGTCGCTGTCCAATACTTTGAAGGATTGTTGAGCCTGCAAAGGGGGAGAGAAACTCAAGTTTGTGACGGTCTTGCATCTGAGTGGCGCAACGATCCTATCAGTATCTTCACATTCGTCTTCCTGGCAGCATCGTGGAGAATCTGTCACAGCAAGCCATCCATCTGTACACATCTGCCCATCAGTGCAGATGCTGCCATTGGCCTGTCTACAGGTGAGCAGGACGCAGCGATCGTCCTCACAGCGCATATGATCAGGACAGCCTCCCTGGCATGAAGGGTAGGTGCATCCATCTAAACAGCAAGATGCAGTATCTATGGCAACAACGACGTCTCCAGAGCATGTCTGAGAGGGGAGACATACCAGCCCCCCTCTTTCTGCGCAGTTCATCTCACGGCATTCTCCATGGCTGCACACCTGTCCGCTAGGACAAGCTAGGTCGTTGCAGGGGTCAGTGTGCTCGCATATCCTTGATTGCGGTGGCCGGGTTCCGGTTTCATCGCATCTGTTCAGATCAACACAGGTACGTGTCTGCAGGGTATCGACACAACTGGTCCACTCTGTGCACTGCCATCGAGGAGTGCAGCCTGATTGCGTGGATGCGCAGCGCTTCTGGAGAGCGGGCATGTCCCGGGTGTCTTTGCAATTGTTCAGATCACGACAGTCGCGTTCATAGAATCCAGTGGATCCGCACATATCATTCCATGATGTGCAGTTCCACTGAGGAGTGCAGGGTTGATCTTGCGGCTCAAAATCAATGGGAGCCGTCCTGCAGCCGAAGGTGAGAATTGCTATAGTGCAGATGAGTATCAGATTCTGTAGTTTCATCCCTGAAGACCTCGCAGTTCGAATTCTTCTGATCTTACGATTCTTTGTGCGTCATTGTCGAATAAGGTTATTTGTCCCCTCAAAGTTCCGGGGTATCTCACTATGCAGGAGATGGAAGTGCTATAGGTACTCTTAGGCTCAAGGAGGAAAGGGTGGTACTCCCACGCGCAGGAGAAGTTTTTCTGGACAGGAACAAGTAAGGATGGAGTGGGCCGTATCGGAGATGAGTAGGTGACATTGTTCCTTGAGGTCATATAGCTCAGTCGGATCGATAGGTTCCGCGCATGTGTGCCTTGGTTCGAGATTGCAAGCGGTGAGCGGAGAGTCTGGTTAATCACGCCTTCCATACGGACAGGGGTCATCTGCAGGCTGAACTGACAGATGAGTTCGCTACAATTGAGACGCGTGCAGGGTTTCCATCCGCTCCAACAACTATCGGATCCGATGAGGTTGCCATCCTCGTCCCAGGAAATGCGGCCAGCTGGGCTATGTGTTTTCGTGTAATAGTCAGCATGTCCAGTCTCCTCTGTAATTGCCATCATCCGGTAGGTTCCATCCTCACATCTATGCACCAGTGCATTATCATACCGCATCTGATGTTCATACTCGCGCACTTTTTCGCATATCAGGTCAGGGTCGATAGGTTGCGCACAGGAAGTCAGGAGCAAGAGGAAGCAGATCAGTATCAGCACGCGCATATCCTTTTCTGGTTGCAGGGCATATTTAAATATGCTTCTGGTTGCATAATCCTTAAATAATCCTCTATGCGGGCTATCACCATGAATGTTTCGTTGGATGATTCTGAGAAGCACCAGTATTACAAGGATTTCAGGCAAGCGGGAAAGTATGCCAAAGTTGTCCGCGAGCATGGCAAGTCTCTGATCAAGTCTGATGCCTCATACATGGACATATATCGCAGCATCATCAAGAAGATAGAGTCACTAGGGGCGCAGCCGGCATTCCCTCCGCAGATGTCTTTTGATGATATTGCAGCTCATTATCTTCCGGGACCCAATGAGGACATGAAGCTTCAGGAACAGGTGGTGAAGCTTGATGTTGGGGTCAGTGTGAATGGAGCTATTGGAGATACTGCCACCACGGTGGATCTTTCCGGTAAATGGAGTGACCTGATAACAGCTTCTGCTGATGCGGTAAAGAATGCTGTTGCAAAGATGGATGTCGGTGTGGAGCTGCGAGAGATAGGCAAGGAGATACAGGATGTCATCGGCAGTTATGATGGCTTGACAAGCATCAAGAATCTTTCTGGGCATGGCCTGAATCCCTATACCATCCACTGCAAGCCTACGATACCCAATTATGATAACAATGACCGTACACAGCTCGGCCCAGATATGACGTTTGCCTGCGAACCGTTTGCGACCACTGGGAAAGGCATGATATATGATTCAGGGAATGGCTGGATATTCAGGATGAATGCTCGGAAGCCGGTCCGCGATCCTGTCGCCAGAAAGATCATGGATCAGGCAGAGTTGTTCGGTGGCCTGCCATTCAGTATGTTCGAGCTTGACGTGGCAAAAATTCCCTTTTTCAAAGTGCGGGTGGCCTTGAAGCAGCTTGAGCGGCAGGGTGTACTTGACAGTTATGGCCCCCTCGTCGAAGAGGCACATGGTATGGTAAGTCAGGCTGAGCATAGTGTGCTTTTTGATGATGATGGGAAGAAATGGATTACCACACAGTAATGAAGTCCTGAGAAAGTATTTAAACAGATCTGACATACGGGCGTATTTATGGATGTCCAGGGATTGATCCTTGAAGAGGCGGAGGTCACCTGCGCAACAGGAGATGGCTGGAGGTCATCTTCTTTCTCTGAGTTCTTTTCCTATTATGGTGCACTGGAAAAGCTGATCAAGTATAACCGGAGGCATACCAATCCCAAGCCGGATGCCCGTGACTTTCTTGATTCCTGGTGGGACGCACGTCCTACCGGATACCGCGTGCGGGTACCTTCTGAGGGCGGTGGATGTATCGAGGGCCGACTCGAATACCGCTCCAATACAGGCAAGGGAACTGTCAAACAGCCTAATGTGATATTCATGGAAGTCGATGGTCAGCACCAGTATGTGGTGAGAAGACCCGTATACTATGATGATTTTGTCCGTAGGCGTGTTGCTGATTTCTGGGATTTCAATATCAGTGATGCTGTCTATGATGGTGGAGAGCCGCCTATGTACACTGCGTTCCACATCCCGGAGATTGTTGCAGTCCGGGCCTTCAGCCACCTGGCCAAGGACGGGTATCCAGCTGTCATTCCACCGGCAAAAGAGTTTGATGAGAATGGCCAGACGTTCTATCTGCGGGAGTGGATGAGAGAGCCTTTCGCGGATGCTCCTCTGCATATTGAAGCAGCGATGAAGCATATCGTCTTTATGCACGCAACGGGAGTCTTATCGATGCATGACAGGAGGAAGGAGCATTATTACCTCTTGGCTCAAGGGGGAAAGGCAGAAGTGGTCAATATCGATCCGGATTTTCTGGTGTGGGCGCCGCGCCGATTATATGGGAATTTCGAGGCCCGCGACCCGGAGTATTATGATCCGTACAGTGATCCTGACGAGCCACTTTTTGAGCCTCCGCAAGTGGGGGCAGATGTGGATTCAAAGGATGTCCTTGCGTTCCGGAGCGCATTCGAATCTGATGAGAGGGATTTTGTCGAAGAGACTCTTGATCCGCATACTGTCCATGGAAGAAAGTCTACTGAGCTGTTCTTCCGGCTCAAGACAGAGTATCTTGGGTATCAAGGCAGTCTGGAAGAGGATTTTTGCGCCCTGGTTAATGAATTTATGCATCAGCCATGGTGAACAGGTTCTTTGGTTTCGGGATGCTTCTGCATGCGCTTGCTGATCTTTTCGTTCTTGATAGTCTTTTGCAGTTCTCCTATATAACGTTCCGTCAGATCAAGATGGCGTACCACCTGTGTCTTTGCCTTGCGGAACGCGTCTTCCAAGGTAGTGCCATGCAATCGGTAACCGATGGTGACTGAGCCATCTCCGTTGATAAAGCTCACTTTTGTGATGATATTGAGTTTGAGCCAGCGTCCCAGGTATTCATACATCGTCTGTCGGGTAATCCCAGCATACATGGCCATTTCCTCCACGGTCATGACTGCCTTTTTCGGGTCCTTCTGTTGGTTGGCCACTTTGGCCCGTTCATAGAACTCCAACAGGGCCTGATGCATGTTGTCTGTTGAACCCCGTTTGCGCGGTTCAAGTCCAATGCGTTGTATGATCACTTTAGCCAATTCTTGCGAATCGGATCCTAGTTCAGCCTCGACATGCGCTAAAGAAAACTTCTCTTTTGCCATAGTTCCACCTCTTTTTTGTGAGAGTCAAATGTGCAATGGTATTCAGCAATCCAGAGCAAAGCTCCGCACTACGGTATTTTTGGGATACCTCTCACTTTTGTGAGGTGATAATGGTATGTCGGAATTACGCCTTATAAATGTTGATATGATACCGATAAAAGTTGAAGTTATTGATCAGTGATTGTATGTTTAAAAAATGCGCACGGTGATGAGAGATTTTAGGAGGCTAGGTCCTTAATTTACAACTATATAGTGAGTACACGGCGGGTAAAGTTTATAAATGATGCGCCATTCTCCGTATCATGGCAAAGGAACGAGGCCCAACCAAATGTAGGGGGCGCTTTGGTCAGTTGCGTGACCAAACGGATGTGGCAGCCAATCTGCTAGACAGTGAGGGTCTGCTGACGCCCGGCATCCAGACGCAGGGGGATCTATCAGACATCGTTGATTTTTCAGGAACGGACTGGTACGCATATGACCCTAATGATTCTTTTTACGTGAATTCAGCTGATGGAAACAGGACGTTGGTCCTGCCTGCAGGTGTTTCTGAGGACGAATTATGTGTCTGGAAGCAAATAGCATCTGTGCCCGAGCGGCATCCTACAGGACTTGTCGAAGAGTCTGTTCGGGGGATTGGTCTTGTGCCGATGCTGATTGGCGATTATAGCATCAATGGCACATTAGTCGAAGAATTTGCTAGGCAGTATCAGCCTTCTAATGAAGTTATGGAGGCATTGCAGCTATTTACTCCTCTGGCTGAAAAAAGTACCTCGGGAACTCATCGGCTGGGCATGAAGCTGGGTATCGATCCAAAGCATATTGTTGTGCCTCGGCGCGGGAAAGCTGCTGGTGTAGAGCATTTGGCAGGATATCACTTGATGGGTGGATTCGGGTTTGGTATGAATGACGAGCAAACATTGGTGTACGATGCTCCTTGGCACGTCGAGGTACATTCGCATAAGGAGAAAGGTGCTGACACTGGTGTACTGGGGGTCGGTTTCTGGGTGAATGAGGGAAACCAGATGCTTCTAGGGCAAATCCAATCTATGCATGGGGCTAATGAACAATTAGGGGGGCTGGACATAGGAACCGTTGGTCTAGCGGTGGCCGAAAAAGTAGCTACGGCTATGGGATTTAGCAGTTTGCGTATGTATTCTGCACGTTCGCATCCTCAATTTCTGATGCATCCAGAGGATAGAGGTAAACATTATAATCATTTTCAGGAAATCTTCAATCGTAGTGCACGCGCACTTGATTATACCCCAGTTGCTGAGGGCAGCAAGGCCGCGAGAGGTGGTCATTATATTGGGTTCGTAAAACACTTACGATAAATAAAGTTATAAATCAAAGAAAGATACGAGGGGTATGACTTTGTCGCATAAGAAGAGATCACAGATCAAATGTAAGGGGCGTTTCCATGGTATACGCGAAGAGCTTGCGGCAGCTCTACAGTTGTATGCGGAATCTGAACTCGACAGGCCCACGGTGGAGACCGTGAGTGATCTGCATGAGATCTGGGAACTTGCTGAGCAAACATTCTATACAGAGGACAAACGGGATCAGTACTTCGGAGG
The DNA here is from genome assembly GCA_964565095.1 of uncultured Methanosarcinales archaeon. Lineage (GTDB taxonomy): Archaea > Nanobdellota > Nanobdellia > Woesearchaeales > DATGWN01 > CAZMDB01. The sequence continues at coordinate 10,784 of CAZMDB010000008.1, forward strand.
CGATGATCCGTTACGTACTGATTACACTTCGTTGTGTCATGGTGATCAAGTTGTTTCATTGGTTCCTCTTTTGGTGGAAGAGGCTCGTGTTTCTCCTGCTCTGAAGGCGATGTATCTGGATAGCTTCAATTTGGGATCTCAATTCAATTTTCTTCCTTTCATTCATGATTCCAGTGAGCGGGATACTCGAGTTCCTTTGGAGGATATGCTGGATTTCCGGATGTCGCAAGTGGTGGTTCCGGTGGATGATGATGCTGAATGCACCTTGGAAGGATACACTTTGCAGCCGGGTTTCGGACTCGGAGACAATGAGTTTGGTACCCTGGTCTATGATGCCCCTCTACACATTGGGGTGTACAATGGTGAATATGACTCCCAAAGTGGCGTTCTTGGTATAGGATTGTGGGTCAATAATGCCAACAGTGCATTACTTGCGCAAATACAGCCTATGCGAGGTAAGCGGCTTCCTGAGGGAGTGTTAAAAGGGGACGTAGCGATCGCGATAGCGGAGAAGGTAGTTGCAGCGATGGGCATTCCACGCATGATTCTCTATTCGGCGCGCACGCATCCGCAGTTTCTCATGTATCCAGAATCCCGCGGTCGTATGCAAGGGGACTTCGAAAGAGATTTTGACAGGAGTGCGCGGTGGGCGGGGTACTGTCAGGTACCACCAGATACCAGCCAGCCAGCCATCGGATACGAGAAGAGCTTCTAGGCGTGCAATTCCCTTTTGTGGAAGTTAGCGTGTATCCTCCTGCTGATGTGTTAGCGGGAATAATAAGTTGGTTGCACTGAGACAATAACATTTTGTTTCTGATCGGAATATCTAGTCAGAACGAGCATCAGACTCTTGCTCCCTGTTTCCACCGTACATGAACCCCAGTAGACCACCAGATAAACAAATTCTGCTCAAAACTTCTAGTTAATTATGTATTCGATATTATTCCGAATCACCCCCTTTGCAGCAAAACGGTAAATTCTGATATTATGCCAGAATTGGCATATGTGTGAAAAAACCATCCCATACATTCTGATATAATCCCGAATGAAATGGCCAAACCAGTTTCAGGGGTTCGATTTGGAGAAGGCGGGTTCTCGGATGCGAATATGTGGTTCCTCGCTATCTTGAGGATGTTCTGGGTCTGGTTCAGTGATTATCCCGACGCACTGAAACTAGTATAGGGAAAAGTACATTAATGGCGTAGTGGGGCTGGACGTGATTGCCTTTTATTTTCTATATAAAAAATAATACTTAGCAATACAATAAGAATATTAGTGTATTGCTAAAAATAACTAAGCAGAATATGTAGCAGAAACTATTCTGTTTTGATTAAAGTTTTTAATCTCAGAAAACTGCGGTCCCTAGTTTCTTCTTTTTATGACCACAGTGCGATATTGAGGACTGGATATATCATATCTTTAGGCTCGTGCCTGATTATATATTGATCAGGCATCAACGCGGCAAATTTTCCAGTAAGCTTATCCAACTGAATGCCGCTGATGAGCATGCCACCTGATTTGAGGACACGTAATAGCTCCCAAAAAAGACATGTTATCAGATTGTACGTGTCATCTGATCGTGGGACGGATCCTTCATGAGGAGCGGGGGCACTTGCCCTTTGTCTGATGATCCAAGGTCCATCGGGGCCAATAGGATCTAAGCCGAGTGAAGGTAATTGCAACTCACGGGTGATTGTGTTGTCTGGACAGTTTACCAATGCAGCTTCGTCTTTACATGGAAATCCTGTAAAAGGGCTTTGTCTTTGGAGGCGCCCCAATTAGCGTGTTCACAAAGTAGTGAAAATATGGGTTTACTCGATAGAAGTTGAGATATCTATAATTTTTGCTTAAAAGTTTTGTATTTATTGTTTTTTATTACTGTTATTAGGTTCTGATATTTATGATATCGAATATGTTTGTGATAATATCAACATTTGTCAGGACATTACAGAGGATTGAGTGAACCGCAATTGTTATATGCAATCGGCACTAGAGAATGTCTCGATAATGGACTTTACGCCTGAACATATTGAAGCCCTTCAGTCTGCTTTGCCGGATACGGTAGTTATCTACACTGTTACAGGAACCATACTGGCCGTTTCAAGCGGTTCGGGGAATCTGCCTTTCAAAAAGGATCGGCAATTGGAAGATTGCGTGGACGATGAGGTATCCGGACGTATCATGACCAGCACTAAGAAGGTTATCCGGACCAGACAAAGAGATACGGTGACTTTCGAATTGTCAATGGGAAGTAGCGCTCGCCAATATGAGGCGTATATCGCACCCGCTGGTTCTACAGAGCTTATTATGGTCATCCATGATATGACTGTGGAGAGCAAAGCCATGCGCTCTTTGGTAGAAAGTGAGTATAAGTTCAGGATTGTTAGCGAAAAGTCGCCTAATGTCATTTTCATCAATCAAGGCAACCGCATTCTGTATGTGAACAACACGGTCGAGCAACTTCTCGGATATTCACCGGATCAGATAATGTCCGAGGACTTCAGTTTTCTGGATATTGTTCCTTCTGATCAGAAAGAAAGGATTCAGAAGATGGTAAAGGATATTCTAATGAGTGAAGAGCGTCCGCGTTCGGTAGAACATTCGCTACATACAAGGACCGGAGAGACCGTGCAGGTATATATTACAGGACGGCGGATCCATTACGAGGGCAAGGCTGCGGTTCTGGGGGTGATTGTCGATATCACGCCTCTGCGCAGGATGGAGGAAAATCTGGATGCTTCAAAGCGCCAGTTGGAGAATATCGTAAACTCAGCTTCTGAGCTGATCATCGGAGTGGATAAAAAGGGGCGTGTCTTCACCTGGAATGCCTCTCTGGAGCATCTTTCCGGAGTGAGCCGCAAAAGCGTCTATGGGAAGAGTATCCACTCCAATGCATTTCCAAAGCGCATTGAGAACCTTGTGAATGCGTGCCGTGAGAGCCTCGAGAATGGAAGAGCAAAGGCCTATGATCTTGCTGTGCAGGATAATAACGGTCAGGTAACCCTTGTTTTGGGAAATACATCATTAATCAGAGCCCAGAGCGGACGAGTGGAAGGAATCGTGTTTGTGGGTCGGAGCGTGGCACATCGAGCAGCACGTGGTGGTCAGTTGTCGCCTGGAACCATATACTTGCATCTTGATCGCAATTGCATGTATGCTATTCAGCAGGTGCAGTTTTTGCGGGAGCAGGGATACAAGTTGATGACTGTCTCGCGTCATGATACAGCCTTTTTCATGGAGCATGATCTGCCTGTGGCTCAACATCTGTCTTTAAGTGATATTTCCAGTAACCATAGTGGCGGTTCTACAGCCAGTACCACGCGCGAGATTCTTGCTTCTCTTGAGCTATTCTTGTCTACGACTGAGAAGGCCTGCATTTTTATCACACATCCCGAATATATCTCCATCATGAACTCGTTTCAGGCAATGATGCGCTTGTTTTATCAGCTTCATGATAAGATCATGCAGACCCCCCATGTAGTTTTCATGTGCAGTGGTCGTCATCTATGGAGGAAGAGGGAACTGTCTATTCTGGAGAATGAATTCCAGCTTCTGGAGCAGCAAGAAGCAGTGGTTTTGGAGAGGCCTCTGAAAGATGTGCTGTTATTTGTGGCCGAAAGTCAGCAACAGAAGATACCTATCAGTTTCAAGGATGTGAGTGCCCGCTTCAACTTGTCCCGGTTCACGACCAAAAAACGTATCGATGAACTGCTCCAGCGAAACTTTGTCGGCATCCTGCAGCGGGGAAACCATAAATACTTATTCCTGAAGGAGAAGGGACAGGATTTCATCGACCTTTTGCCGAACGAGTAGCTTTTTTGCGCTTCTTGCGAGCTTTCTTAGCCACTTCTGGTGTCGCGTCCTCTTCCATCGGGTGGCCAAACTTCGGATAAAGTTTCCCCTGCACACTCTTGAACTTCTTATCGAACGGGTTTGGAGGTGACGCTTTTCCCTCCTCATTGACCCATATCGTGCGTTGCGGAAAGGGAATACCTATACCTTCTTGGTAAAGGCGTCTGTAGATGCGTGTCATACCCTCCTGCTGTGCAGCCCATTTCTGGGAAATGTCGGGCATCCAGAAGCGCGCAGTGAAACTGAGCGCATTGTCGCCCATGCTGGTAAACCATACTTGTACATCTTTCTCCTCATCCATATTAGGTATCTGACGCAGTTCTTCGATGACGAAAAGCTTGACATACTCCGGATCAGTGCCGTATTCCACCCCGAAGTTGATGTTTACACGGATACTGGGATCAGGCTGCAGATAGTTCTGGAGCATGCTATTTGCCAGGTTGTTATTGGGGATTATGATTATTTCGTTATCAAATGTGCGGATCCGCGTGGTGCGCAAGCCGATATGATGTACGGTGCCGACCTCTCCGGTCTCCAGCTTGATGATGTCTCCGAGGGAGAACGTTTGATCGATGACAAGACTGATACCGCTGAAGATGTTTGCAAGGGTAGGCTGCAGCGCGAGCGCCACAGCTAGACCAGCAATACCTAAAGATGCGAGGAGAGGCATTATCTGGACGCCCCAGACGGCCAATACATACAGTATGGCAAGTACATAGATAGCGATGTGGCTGCTTTTATGCGCCAAGTAGAGAATCTGGTCGTCTGCTGTTGACTTTGTCCCTTTGACCACGGATTTGAGGAATATATGGATAGAGACGTCAATAGCCGCAATAATCAGGATAGTCAGCGATATGACAATGAGCGTCATCAGCACACTCTCGAGAAATGCAGTATCTGCGAAGGCAATCATTGGGAGTGCGATGTGGATGCCCGCTAGTATTATGATGGTTGCAATCATCCATTCAATGCGACCCAGGGGCAGTTCTGCCGGTTCGATATCCCGTCGTTTGGCTCCTGCTCGCACTATGTACTTGGCGATAGTACTCAGAATCTTACCCAGTAATACTGCTAAAAATATTGTAAGGATAACCCCAAACACTGATGATTGCAAAAATGCCATGACCACTTTTCTCTACCCCACGTAATTGATCTGTTTTTTTTGTTTCTCATCCATGGCATTCTGCGTCTGGGTCATGATGTTTTTGAGTTTCTGTTCAAATATCTGAGCGGCCTTGAGCAGCGGATGGTAGTCGACCTGAAGACCGAGCATCTCATCCAGAACCTTTATCACCTCAGCGGAAGCCTTGCTGTCCGGCAACTGGGAATGGGTCATTGCAAACAATGCCGAGAGAGGCAGGTCGCGGGCCTTGAGCATAAGCGCTGATGTTACCCCCATTACAATGCCTTCTGAAAGAGGCTTTATGCCTTTCTCTTCAAGCTTATCGGCGATAGGATTCTCCGTGCTATTGCGGTAACAGAAGACAGTAGCGCCATCTTTGGCTTCTCCCGCCACCCCCTCAAGAGTAATGATATGTGACGCTTCTGTCCTGCTTGCTAGCTGCATGATTTGGTCGGCAATCTTGTGTTCGAGCCCCTGCGCGTTCGCGATGATATGCACGATGACAAGATTATGTTCTTCATTGTAGAAGATGCCTATAGGATGAACCATGTCTCCGTTATGTATAGCTACCATGGATGCAATCTCAGGAAAATAGATATGCCCTATACGACGCATCTTGAGATGCTCTATCAAGAACTCAGTGGTAATGGTGCCGATCAGTCCAAATCCGGGAAAGCCTTCGATTATGATGGGGTTTTTGGGTGTCTCGTGAAGCGTCAGGGGTTCCATACTATCCTCTCCTGGTGAGTTTCCCGGTGTCTCCTTATTTAAATATTATGGATGGAGAATGATTATGGCCACAGCGTCACTTGTTCAGTCAATATGGTATGGGGCATCTGCACAGTGGTGCGAAAGAAGTGGGTGGACTCGGATGCAAGAGTGAGATCCATGCTCTCCGACTCACTGAGCCAGTTGGAAGCAGTAATGGGATAGTGCAGTGAGAAAATCTCCCCTTTCTCCAGTATATCGTCAGAATCTCCCTTTACTTTGTTGAGATAGTATCGCTCTGCTGCCTGCGGCCATGTCAGATGTTCTGTACTGAACAGATTTTGGATCTCTCTGGGTGACAAGGACCGGTCCCACATATTCACCTCATCAATACTACCGATGAATCTGTCCGTGAGCCCATCGGTCGATAGCTCCCCTATACCTACATTGTCCACATCGATCGGATCAATGGCACTAGAGTTGCTTGCCTGCCACTTTCCGTCCCAGTAGAGCTCCATAGTAGATGCGTCACGTCTCACCACGGTCAACTGGTGCCATCGTTCGTCTTTGAAATCTACTGTAGCCTGTATCCTATTGCGTATGCCTTCCTCATCGACCCATACCACATGTAGGTTGTCTGTGGTGCCATCCACATCAATCGCAAAGTACTCCTCCTGTGCCCCGATCCCTTCTCCATAGAGGGTGCCATCTGCTGCCGCATCACCGCGGACCCACATGGAAATGGTGAAATCTTTGTATGCCGTCATCAGTGCAGAGTCCTGCAGATGTATGCCACTGCTGCCGTCAAGATCAAGAGCATCACCCGCAACTCCCTCTCCGCTTGATATCATTCCTGTCGCAGTACCATTAGGTCCTTGTCCGGAGCTTTCAAGGAATTCTCCTGACTCACCAGACCACGGTCCATGTTCCGCTTTCCAGCTGCCGCGGACGGACTGATACAGGGAATTAGCATAGAATGCTTCAGCTTGGTCCGAGGGGAATGTCAGAATCAGGAACGAATCATTAATGTATTGCGGGTCGGATCCGGCTTGCAGGCGGATGAGGACATCCAGAGCAGAGATCATGCTAGCCCCTTCGTCCGCTCTTCCAATCACTTTGAAGACCTCTATCCCGTCTGAGATACGCTCTCTTGATTCATCTCCGACTGCCAGTGCGCGATTACGCAGTGCGCCTATGGTCTGCATAAGCACACCTGCAGCTGTAGCTGCTACAAGGATGAAGGCTATGAAGACTATGAGTGTCTCAATGCCAGTGACAGCACGACGCGAGTGAACCATGAGGTTCACGATGGAGTGCAGCTGTTATAAATATTTCTGCTTCTAAGGCCAGATCTGGACCCGATAGCCATAGATGACTTGCGGCGTGGGCATACTGATTGTGGTTGTTACTGAGGACGCGTCCACAAAATCAATGTTGAGGAATTGATCATCTTCAAGGTAGTAGGCAGGGATCAGTTTGTGGCGCAAAAGAAAAGTCTCGCCATCTTCGAGAATCATGTCAGCGTCGCCCTGCTTGACGGTAGCGCTGAACCGGGTCAGCGGTTTGAGTGTCGCATACCTAGTCTCGTCGATCTCTGTGCGCAGGCTGCACTCCTCGAAGGCAGGGTGATCTGCGCATCGGAATGTTCCGGCAGTAAGTTCGGTTTGCCAGGACGCGTCTGGGACGTCAGTAGAGAAATTGGCTCTGACGGTCAAATATCCGTGCAGGAGCGAGTGGCTGCCGTCCTCATAGATAGGATAGTCAGTCAGATTGAGGTAGCCGGTATCGCCTATAGCAATGTTCAGGGGGACATCTATCACCTCATCGCCTATGTGGAATCGGAACGCGTCAAGGAGGTTGACGTCGCCAACAGCTTGTATCGTGTCCGGGTTTCCGTCAGGAACATGATCCAGATCCAGATCAAGCGCGCTCTGCGTACTATAGCCAATGGCGGTGTCTGAGAAATCCTGTGATGCATACTCGGAGTGCTTGGTGGATTGCAGGGTCGCTTCAAAGAATGCTTTGGGAGTATACACCACCATGGTCAGATCATTGATGTCCCGGGCACTGGATCCGGGCTGAAGACGAATGAGGGCGTCGAAACTATCTATCGTATTGGTCGTCTGGTTGACATATCCAAACACACGTATGATACCATACCCATTCGAGACTCTATCCTGCGCCACAGTGCCGACGTGAAGGGCCTTCTGCTGGAGCGCATTGGAGGTGCTCACGTAGACTCCCGAAGCGATTGCGGCAATAAGAACCATGACGATGAAAAGAATCAGTGTCTCGATTCCGGTCACTGCGTGCTTGCCATGCATATGAGTAATCTACTCCAGTCCTTATTTAAATTGTTCGGGGACGTACTTGTGTGCATCAGTGTAACTGCTGATGAGATATAGGAAAGCCTCTGGGGGGATTTGCACCCCCGACCTTGTGATTACAAGTCACACGCTATAGCTACTAAGCCACAGAGGCATGACTGAGGGCAACATCCATCCATTTATAAATATTTATGTTCGACGATGCATCTGCAACAACGATATTCTCCCGCAATATGAGGTTTTGTTCAAGACCACAAAAAGATGCTTCATTCATTCTGGCACTTCGCCAAAGATCGTGTATTCGGTACCTACCAGAACATCTGGCATTTTCAAGGCCTTTGTAATAAGTACTGTCCCATCATAGGCAATAGTCATATTCACTTTGGCCTGCGCCTGAAGTGACTGAGGAGAGGCGACGCAGAAGATATCTAGATGTTCTTTCTTTCCCACTCCGAAATGCTCATTACGGCTCCGCATTAGATCGATGACACGGGAGCACGATAGATTATTATCGTAGAGAGTAGTGCTATTGAAATATCTATTGCTCAATCGGATTGAAATCTGTTGTGGATCCAAATCAAGATCTGTCAATCCTATCTCAAAACGGTTCATATAGTATCTGGATGATGCTTTGGTGCCATATGCTTTGACATAGATTACATCGGGAGCAACTATGGGATCGATCGGAACCTCTGTTGTTGCATTCTCTTCATCCTCGCTCACATTGTTTTGCGTGCGGTTGATCGCTGGCTCTGGCTCTGTAGCATTGGTGTGATTCATCTGTGGTAATCCTACGGGATCGGCATCCTCTATGACGGGTTGATCCAGAGGTAAGGAGCTCTCATCAACCTCATATACAATCTCGTTAGGAGAACAGGACACAAATCCAAGAGTGACAGCTATCATACCGATAAAGAGAAGCGTCAATTTGAGCATCATTGGAATCCGCATTGCTGGCACCTGGAAAAATGAATTCGGGCTCGTAAAGTATATAAAGTTAACTATGCTGCTCTTACGTATGGTATTAGATAAGCTGGGGCAATCACTTAAAGACACTCTCAAAAAGATATCCTCCTCGCTATTTGTCGACGAAAAACTGGTAAATGAACTTGTCAGGGACCTCCAGCGGGCGCTCCTGCAGGCAGATGTGAATGTGAAGCTTGTTTTCAATCTCACTAATGCCATCAAGACCCGGTTCAAGGATGAAGAAACACCCGGGGGGATATCCCAGCGTGATCATCTTGTCCAGATTTTGTATGAGGAACTGGCCCGTTTCCTCGGAGGCGATGCAAAACCTATCGATACGAATGCGGCACATCCATACACGATCATGCTGGTGGGATTGTTCGGAAATGGGAAGACGACAACTGCGGGAAAACTGGCCAAATATTATCAGAAAAGGGGCAAGAAGCTCGCACTACTCTCAACAGATACATGGAGACCGGCGGCTTTTGAGCAACTCAAGCAGCTTGGAGCCAAAGTGGGAGTGGATGTGTATGGGGATCCTGAAGTGAAGGATCCGGTGGAAATCTATAAGACCTTCGAAGACGATCTGGCCGCCTATGATATGGTGATTGTCGATACCGCGGGCCGTGATGCGCTTAACGACGAGCTTGTCCAGGAGATATCTGACTTGCGCAAAGCGGTGGATGCCCAAAGTGTCTTTCTTGTGATGAGTGCTGATATCGGGCAGGCTGCACAAAGACAGGCTGAAACGTTCCATGAGACGTGCAACGTGACAGGTGTGATCATAACTAAGATGGATGGTACTGCCAAAGGCGGTGCAGCATTGGCCGCCTGTTCTGTGACTGGTGCTCCTGTACGGTTTATCGGAGTGGGGGAAAAGATTGATGATTTCGAGGAATTCCGACCGAAGAACTTTGTTGGACGTCTCTTAGGCATGGGGGATCTGGATGCGTTGCTCGAAAAGACACAGGATGCCTTCAATGATGAAGAAGTCATGGATTTGAGCAAACGTCTTCTGAAGGGTGAATTCACTCTCATTGATCTGTATGAACAGATGAAAGCTATCAAGAAGATGGGCCCGATATCGAAAGTGATGGAGCTTGTTCCTGGATTTTCCAATATGCAGATTCCCAAAGAAGCCCTGAGCGCGCAGGAAGAAAAGATGAAGGTCTGGCGCTACGTCATGGATTCGTGCACCAAGAGGGAACTCGAAGAACCCTCTACAATAAGCGGAGGCCGCATAAGCAGGATTGCCCAAGGGAGCGGAACCTCTGAACAGGATGTGCGCGATCTTGTGAAACAGCATCGTCAAGCCAAGAAAATGATGAAGGCTATGAAGGGTATGTCCGGTGGTGGCGACGAGAAAAAGATGCAGAAGATGATGAAACGCATGGGGGGCATGAAAGGGCTTTTCGGTGGAAAGCTATGAGAAGGAAGCTGGTGCTGTTTGACGTTTTTGGCGTGCTTATCCCGGAATCACGTATCACAGACACGATTCTGCCGAAACTGTTTCCGGAATGTCCAATGGCCGTGATCCACAAAGCCTATTTTTCTCTTGAGAAGCATACCATCGACAGTGCGCAGTTCTGGGAGATGCTCGGGGGAGATGAGCCGGTCGCGGTGCACGAGGAAGAGTTGTTCGCATATTTTCAACCAGATGCGCAGGCAGAACAGGTTCTTCGTTATCTTGAGCAGAAATATCATATTGCTATCCTGTCGAATCTTCCTGAACCATGGATAAAGCATATCCAGGCTCTTTTCGGGCAACACACTACCGCTATGCTGTTCAGCGGACAGAAGACGTATAAAAAGCCGGATACGCGTATCTATATGGATATCCTGGACATGAGCGGCTACCATGCCGACGAGACGGTCTTTATTGATGATCGCAGGCGTAATCTCGGGCCGGCTGCGGATCTGGGCATGAAGACCATCCACCTGCGTAAGCTTGAGGAACCAGACATCGTTTACAAGCCTGATGTGTCGATCAATCAGTTGAACGATCTGATACGCATCCTTTGATCTAGCGTCTTCGCTCAAACATCTTCTCTAGCTCCTGGGATGTCACACGTATCATCACAGGACGTCCATGTGGACAGGAATAGGATATGTCACGCTGATGCAATTCTTCAATGAGTGTGTACATCTGATGCTTGGACAATTCATCTCCAGACATCAGTGACATCCGGCATGCCATCCTTGCTATCATGGCATCTTTTACCTTTTCTAGGGGGTTTTTAGAATGCTCTTCAAGATACTCCAAGAGTGCTGGCAGAAAGTCGGCTGGAATCTGCTTGCCGAGCACGCAGGGTACTCCGCGCACGAGGATAGTATTGTCACCGAAAGCTTCAGCCCTGAAGCCCAGGGTACCCAGCATCTCTATCTGCCCTAGAAAGGCAGCATACTGTGCCGGATCGACCTCGACCGGAATAGGCTGGACAAGTTCCTGCGCAAGATCGCAACCGGATGCGACTTGTTCCTTGAGTTTCTCGTAATTGATCCTTTCGTGAGCGGCATGAAAGTCGATGAGTACCATTCCCTGTTCATCTTCAGCTACGATATATGTGGCATGTATCACGCCCAGGATCCGCATACTTGGAAGACGTGGAGAAGTACTGGTATACTCTGGAGTGTCTTGCAGCATCACCTGTTCGGTGCGCGACACCTGATAAGATGAGGGAGCTGCGGCTGTAGGTTTAGAGGATGCAAGGAGAGTTTGCTCAGGCCTGTGCTCAACCTGTACTTGACGGGAAAGATCCTGGTGAGATAAAGTATCCTGTACTGCGTGATACACTGTGCGGAATATCTGCTGTTCATCACTGAAACGTATCTGTGCTTTTGTGGGGTGCACGTTCACATCGATCTGCCTCGGCGGGATGTCTATATGCAATACTGCTACCGGATAGGTGCCATGATGTATATGCTCCTGGAATGCTCTTCCTAGAGCAGCGCTGATCGTCGTACTTGATACCAGACGCTTATTGATAAAGAAATACTGCAGACGTTTGTTCTTGCGCGCTGTCTCTGGTTTTCCTATGTACCCGGACACTTCAGGTGCGCCGGATGATTCGGCCTCAACAGGAATCATGTGCCGCCCCGTCTCCTTACCTAGCACTGACACAATCCGGTTGTACGGTGTTTCTGCGGCAATATTTAGCACCTCTTTCTGGTTGTGTATCACCGTCAGTCCCACCTGCGGGTACGCCAGTGCATATGCCTGCACGACCTCCATGCATCGCCGCATCTCAGTTGACGGGCGTCTCATGTATTTCTTGCGTGCCGGAGTGTTATGGAATATATCGCAGACTGTCACAACGGTACCTTCAGGACAAGATGTGGACTGCATCTTTGCGGTTTCTGCATCCAGGCAATTTCCGGCGCTGTTGGCCTCACGGGAGGCGATCTGCATATGTGATACACTGGCGATGCTGGCTAGCGCCTCACCCCGGAATCCAAGCGACTGGATGGCAAACAGGTCATCAGTATTCTTTATCTTTGATGTCGTATGCGGCAGCACACTTTTGCGCAGGTCCTCTGGGGACATGCCCTTGCCATTGTCAGCGACTGAGATACTTTCAAGCCCCCCTTCAACGAGGTCGATGCGGACTTCAGTCGCATCTGCATCGATGGCATTTTCCAGCAGTTCCTTGACCACTGATGCCGGACGCTCGATGACTTCTCCTGCAGCTATCTGATTGATAAGCTGTTGGTCCAACTGATGGATGATACTCATCTAATATACCTCGACAGATCGTTCTGCTTGATACGGGAAATTGCCACCCGCTGGGGTTTTTCCGGTTTCCTTTCGATCTGGATCTTCTGATGCATCTCATCTTCGCTCTCCAATTTGATTTGGATGTTTTCTGCATTCTCCAGTACATGCGGAGGGACTCCGGCAAGACGGGCGACATGGATGCCGTAACTGCGGTCGGTAGCTCCGGGAATAATGGAATGCAGGAAGGTGATCCGCTCCTGCTCCTCCTCGACGGCTACATTCATGTTGAAGGCTCCTTGGTGTTCAGCCAACTTGGTGAGGACGTGATAGTGGGTTGCAAAGAGTGCTTTTGCGCCTATCCTTCTGATGATATCCTCTGCAACGGACCACGCAATAGCTGTTCCATCATACGTGCTTGTGCCACGTCCGATCTCATCAAGCACGATCAGGCTGTTCTGGGTGGCATTATTGAGGATATTGGCAGTTTCCATCATCTCTACCATAAAGGTACTCTGCCCCTGTGAGAGATCGTCGTGCGCTCCCACACGCGTGAAGATCCTGTCCACGATACCCAGTCTAGCCTTTTTTGCTGGCACGAAACTGCCCACTTGTGCCAGAAGGCTGCAGAGAGCCACCTGACGCATGTAGGTCGATTTTCCCGACATGTTGGGCCCTGTGATGATCATGAAACGCTGGTCGTGATTAAGATGGCAGTCATTTGCGACAAATCCGCTTTCAATCTGCTCTACCACTGGATGTCGGCACGATTCCAGATCCAGTACGAAGTCGGACGACATCTCAGGTTTGATATACCGATTCTTCTTTGCTGCTGTGGCAAATGAGCAGAGGACGTCGATTCGTCCTATCTCATCGGCAGTATTCTGCAGCTCCGGAACCATCTGCTCCAGTTTGGCCAATACTTCCATAAACAGATCGTATTCTATCGACTTGATCTTGTCTTCGGCGCTGAGCAATTTCTCCTCAAAGGTCTTCAATTCTTCGGTGATATAGCGCTCTGCTGAGGTTAGCGTCTGTTTCCGGATATATCTGTCGGGCACCTTGTCCTTGAATTTGTTGGTCACCTCGAAGAAATATCCGAACGTGCGGTTATACTTGATTTTGAGCGATGTGATTCCCGTCTTTTCAATCTCCTCTGCTTCGAGATTCGCCATGAATTTTTTCGTATCCTTCTTGAGGGATCTGAGTTGGTCAAGCTCCTGATGCACCCCTTCTTTGATCATCCCTCCTTCACGCACTGCAAGTGGAGGTTCCTGACTGATCTTGCTGTCTATCTCCTCGCATATCTGCTTGAACTCAGGGAAGTTGCTCAGCTGCGTGAGTAAGGGATCCTTTGTCTTCTCCAGACTTATCTTGAGATCGGGAAGTAGGTCCAGCGTACTTTCCATCGATCGAAGATCACGCGCATTTGCAGTAGCATATACCACTTTTGTCGCAAGTCGCTGGATGTCGCGCATGTCGCTCAGTATCTCGCGCGTGTCTGCCAGGACAAGGCTGTCTTCGACCAATGCTCCTACCGCAGTGTGCCGAGCGCGGATCGCTCCAATATCGAGGATGGGCCGCAGCATCCACTGCCTGAGTATTCGTGTGCCCATTGCGGTACAGGTGTGATCCATTACTCCCATCAATGTATCTTTGCTTGTTTGATCCCGTATATTCTTGGTAACCTCGAGGTTACGAAGGGTGCTTGGGTCCAGGACCATATAATCTGTCTGTTGGAATTGCCGCAGCTTGCTGATCCCCTTGATGTCGCCTTTCTGGTTTTCTTTGAGATAACTGATCAAAGCGCCAGCTGCACACACAGCTAGCTCCTTTTCGCTCAAGAATGCGGGGGTCACCTGGTTGAACTGCGACTGGACCTCTTGGCGAGCAAGCTTGTAGAAGAACCGGTGTGTGGCGATAGTAGCCCGGTAAATATCATTCTTTAGCATGTACTCGTCCACCCAGGATTGATGCAGGCCATTGGGGAGGACAATCTCACTGGGAGCGAATCGCTCCAGTTCAGTCACAAGCCCCTCCTTGTCAGGAAACTCGCCTACATGGAATTCTCCGGTGGAAATATCACTTACCGCAAGACCAAAGGAGTCGCCGTCATTAAACACTGATGCGATGAAGTTGTTGCTATCCTCCTGAAGGATATAATCTTCAATGACAGTACCTGGAGTGATTACCCGCACGACTTCCCTTTTGACAATCCCTTTGGCTTTCTTAGGATCCTCCATCTGCTCACAGATAGCCACTTTATGTCCGGCGCTTACTAGTCTGCCGATGTATTTCTCTAATGCGTGGAAGGGTATCCCTGCCAGATCAGCCTTAGCCTCGCCTTTGCCACGAGCTGTCAGGGCAATTCCTAGTACACGGGAGACGGTCTGTGCATCATCATAGAACGTCTCGTAGAAGTCTCCCATGCGAAAGAGTATGAGTGCATCAGGATACTCCTGCTTGATATCCATGTATTGCTGCATTGCTGGAGTCAGGCGCATGGGGAGAGGTCTCCGGAAAGAATTTATATAGTTTTATGCAATGAGAGGCTATCTTTATAGCGCACTCTGGATACGGCGTCCTTTTGGTACGAAGTTGAGAAGAATATTGTCCTTTATCCTGCCGCATCCCATGTAGTCATGGCCCGACCGGACAATCACATACCCATCTTCGTGACAGTATTCTATATCGTGGCCACGCATCCATTTTGCCACTTGCCGTTCATCCAACTCAATTATATTGCGTGTTGCATCGGGGCCCAATATCTGGCTTCCCTCTATTGACAACCGTACCGTATCGTGATTATCCAGATTGGCTACGTAAAGCCCCATGTTGTTCACATTGAGGGTTTCATAAGGGATTGCCCGAATGTCAGAATTGATTAGATAGATGTCTTTCTCTTTTGTGTGCATGTACCAGACATACTCACGCGAAAATGTCGTCCCCCAGCGCTCCTCTATCTTCTGGCTGACAGTCTTGACGGATTTGCTGTTGAGCGGTGTGAGATACGGCATCTCTATTCATCCTGGTCCGCGTCGATGGATTCAAGCATTGATGATATTCCCCATATTTGCGTGCGTGTATATGGCTGGATATTCGTATCGTCAGACACTTCATCCAGAATGCTCAATGCTTTGTTTATCCTGATCGAAAGGGACTCATCACTCTTGAGTGCCTGTGCTGTCTCGACCATCCGTGTCTTGACATTGCGTGGAACGGAGTCGTCGTCCTGGAACTCCATAAGAGTATCTATCACTGATTGTAATTCTTGGTTCATTGCTCTTCACCCTCCTTCATTTTCTCTAGAATATCATTCTGCAAAGATGCTTTCTTCTCCTGCAATTTCTTCTCTTGTGCAGATATTGTCTCCAGCCGGGTCTGCAGCATCTTTTCGCGCTCATCCAGTTCTGCCTGCATGTGCTGAGTCTCTTGTCGAACCATAATATTGCCTATGGTCTTGTACACAGCTTTTTCAGGATCGAT
>CAZMDB010000009.1:0-25763 GCA_964565095.1 uncultured Methanosarcinales archaeon
CCTTCTGACAGTTACAGGAATAAGCATTTTCCGATTTGAGGTTTTTGAATATGGGAGAAAAAGAGACAGGAAAGGGTATCTCCATACAGCGATTTTTCACAGATGAGGACAGCGATGTATTCTCGACGAAAACATACGAGATGAGAACATCGACGATCAGGAATCCTGATGGATCGGTTGTCGCTGAGATAAAAGACATAGAGGTTCCGTCTGATTGGTCGCAAGTGGCCACTGACATCCTGGCTCAGAAGTACTTCCGTAAGGCGGGCGTACCCCAGGACGACGGCAGCACTGGCGGAGAGACGAGTATCAAGCAGATCGTTACGCGCCTGGCTGGATGTTGGCGTTATTGGGCTGAGGAGACGGGCTATTTTGCTTCTGAGAAGGATGCCCGCAATTATGAGGATGAGATGAAGTACATGCTTCTCCATCAGATGGCTGCTCCCAATAGTCCGCAATGGTTCAATACAGGACTCCATTGGGCATACGGCATTAGCGGATCCCCGCAAGGACACTATTATTTCAACGAGCAGACAGGTCAGGTCGAAGAATCCAAGGATGCGTATACCCGTCCACAACCACATGCATGCTTCATCCAGAGTGTAAGGGATGACCTTGTTAATGAAGGTGGTATCTTCAGCCTCCTGACCCGTGAAGCACGGCTCTTCAAGTATGGATCGGGTACAGGAACCAATTTCTCGCAACTGCGCGCAGAAGGCGAACCGCTTTCGGGCGGCGGGAAATCCTCAGGTCTGATGTCTTGGCTCAAGATCTTTGACCGTGCAGCAGGAGCTATCAAGAGCGGCGGAACCACCCGTAGAGCTGCAAAGATGGTCTGTCTTGATCTGGATCATCCTGATATCCAGACATTTATCACCTGGAAGACCTATGAGGAACAGAAAGTTGCTGGACTTGTCGCGGGCAGCCATACCTGTAAATATCACCTTCAGAACATCATGGACGCTGCACAAAGCGGCGTGGATGTGGAGAAGAACCAGGATCTTGCTTCTGCCATCAAAGCGGCAGCAAAGAGCCAGGTGCCTTCCAATTACATCTTCAGAGTGTTGCAGTTGGCCCGGCAGGGACAGGATACAATCGATTTTCCAGTATTTGATACTCATTATGAATCAGCTGCATATGCTACTGTATCAGGACAGAATGCAAATAATTCCGTACGTGTTCCCAGCAGCTTCATGCAGACGCTGGGTGAGGATGGTACCTGGCAACTTATCAGGCGTACAGATGGCAAGGTTGCCCGAGAACTTCCTGCGAAGGAACTCTGGAATGATATCTGTTTTGCCGCATGGTCCTGCGCAGATCCTGGATTGCAGTATGATACCACAATCAATGAATGGCACACCTGTCCAAAAGCGGGACGGATCAATGCCAGCAACCCATGTAGTGAATATATGTTCCTTGATGACACCGCATGCAATCTTGCCAGCCTCAATCTTGTTAAATTCCTACAGGATGATATGACATTCGATACTGATGCATTCACTCATGCGGTACGACTGTGGACTATTACGTTGGAGATCAGCGTTCTTATGGCGCAGTTTCCGGCTGCCAAAATGGCTGAGCTCAGCTATAAGTACAGGACACTCGGACTGGGGTACGCGAATATCGGATCCATGCTCATGCGCATGGGAGTTCCTTACGACAGCGATATGGGTCGGGCGATCGGTGGCGCTCTGACGGCAATCATGACTGGGTGCGCATATGAAACCAGCGCTGAGATGGCTTCCTATCTTGGTGCTTTTGCAGAATACCAATCCAACAAGGAAGATATGCTGCGTGTGATCCGCAATCA
The DNA here is from genome assembly GCA_964565095.1 of uncultured Methanosarcinales archaeon. Classification (GTDB taxonomy): domain Archaea; phylum Nanobdellota; class Nanobdellia; order Woesearchaeales; family DATGWN01; genus CAZMDB01. The sequence continues at coordinate 1,811 of CAZMDB010000009.1, forward strand.
TCGGTCCGCTGCCTATGATGAGAATCAGTACGAGGGCCTGACAGTCACTCCTTTGGGGATCGATCAGAAATTATGTCCTTCTTACCTTCTTGAGGTCGCGCAGAGGACATGGGATCAGGCGTTGGAAAAAGGAGAAAGTTTTGGCTACCGTAACGCACAGGTGACCGTCCTTGCTCCTACAGGTACTATCGGATTGCTCATGGATTGCGATACTACCGGGGTCGAGCCTGATTTTGCCCTTGTCAAATTCAAGAAACTTGCTGGCGGCGGATACTTCAAGATTGTGAACCAAGCCGTACCGATTGCTCTTGAGACTTTAGGCTACCAGAAGGAACAGATCGACGCGATTATCAAATATTGCATAGGGCACGGCAAACTGGAAGGATGCCCGCATATCAACCGCGAGTCACTAAAAGCAAAAGGTCTTGATGAAAAAACACTGGATGCTGTGGAATCCCAGTTGCAGAATGCCTTCGACGTGAAATTCGTATTCAACCGATACACTCTTGGAGATGATGTATGTAAAGCCATTGGTGTGACTGATGCTGAAATGAATGATCCGCAACTTAATATCCTTGCTAAGCTGGGTTTCTCTGATGCAGAGATTGCTGAGGCTAATGAGTATATCTGCGGCACCATGACAGTGGAAGGTGCTCCGTATATAAGGGATGAACATCTTCCGGTATTCGACTGCGCAAACAGATGTGGTTCCCTGGGCAAGCGGTTCATCCATTATATGGGTCACATCAATTTCATGGCTGCGGCACAGCCATTCCTTTCCGGCGCAATATCAAAGACCATCAACATGCCAAATGAGGCGACTATTGAAGAGATCTCGACTGCATATACGGAGTCATGGAAACGCATGCTCAAGGCTGTAGCCTTGTACCGTGACGGTTCGAAACTATCTCAACCACTGAATACAGTGACGGAGTCCGAGACCTTGACTGCTCTTCTAACGTCTGAGGATGATGAGTCTTTGGGACCCGCTGATATCCATTCTCACGCTGTTGCAGCAGCCAAACAACCACTTCCGGCAGAACGCAAAGGGATTACTGAAGATGTCAGTATCGCGGGTCATCCACTTGTAATCCGCACTGGGGAATATGAAGATGGTAGCCTTGGCGAGATTCAGGTGGACATGTATAAGCGGGGAAGTTCTTATGGCGAGCTGATGACTGCTTTCTCACAGGCAGTCTCGATTGCATTGCAATATGGCGTGCCTCTGGAAGAGTTCATTGATAAATTCACTTTCACCAGATTCGACCCGCAAGGTATGGTGGGCGGCCACAAGAATATCAAAAGTGCTACATCACCCGTGGATTTTATTTTCCGATCTCTGGGATTCACATACATGGGCCGCAAGGATCTTGTACATGTGAAAGATGAACATAAGGAAGATCCTGGTAAACAGAAGAAATCAGACTCTGGTGACAAGAAAGCTTCTGAAGCTAAAAACAAAGGGTATACCGGAGAGTCATGCTCTAATTGCGGTTCGATGCGGCTACGGCGGAACGGGACGTGCTCGGTCTGTGAAGACTGCGGAACGACTACTGGATGCAGTTAGATGTAGCTGCATAAAGAACAGGATGCGAGCTTTTGCAGCGAATATCTGATGAGGACGTCCTGTCCATCTGCTTCTAATGACTGTTGTATCCGTTATGTACTGCAGTTGCGATAATGTGATCTGCGATAACATGCGCATCGGACACGAAAAGCTGGATATATTTTGTGACTATAGCTAAGCATATGAAGAAAAACCCTGTGCCGACAATACCTGTGATGACGCTTACTTTTTCTAGGGCCCTCCCCAGGAACAGTATGTCAGGTGCGATCGCGGATATGACCGAGATATAGAGGAAGATCACAACAATGCCGCGAAGGACATAAAGTATTCTTGCACGAGTCCGCAGACGATGAAACTGCGACAAGTACTCTCTTATCCGCTCTGACTGCTTCTTAGTGGTCTTGAGCTTCCCCAGATACTCCACGTATGGATGCAGCCGCGATTCTATACGAGTCACCCGGTTGAGCGAATGATTCCTCACAAAGCTACGCACTCCCATAGGAACACTCATGCTTTTCTGTTTAATATAGATAACGGAAGATACAATAGAAAAAATAAAAACACAAGATGGATGATTGCTGATCCTACGCCTTCACTTTTTTCTTAGCAGGCACCATCTCATTCCATGCAAGTTCAAAGAGCTCCTCAAGAGCTGATGCGAAGAATGGTGTATTGACCCAGATACCCACATCATATGTAGGATGGACATCCGTGTCATTAAGAACCATAAAAACAAGTTCTTTGCCATCCACCACGATGAAGCGTGCCTGACTGTTCGTGTGCCGTACCTCTGCGACCTCAGAGATATCCTCTACCGCCTTTGCACACTCTTCAGTTATGTTTGCTGCGATACGAATGGTAACACCGCGCTTCTTGAGTTGCTCGAAAATCGGCTTGAGCCCTTCCACCTTACGCATCAGCCCTTGCGTGGTCGTCATGATCGTCACGGTGCTCTCTGCGCCGCTAATGGTCAATTCCAGATGATTATACAGGTTGTGACGTCCTTTGAGGGACCCTGAAAGTTCAGTCGGCTCTACCAGTTCCACGCCCTGTGAATGCAACGACACCAATTCATCCAAAACTTCAGTCTGCTTCAGGGAATCAAGACGCTGCACCTTCTCGTCGGCTTCTTCAGCCACATTCTTCTTGACGCGCTTGACGACCTCCATCGGGTCCACGGCAATATATTTGATCGGCTTTCCCAGCTTCATAACCACAAAGCCTTTTTTCTCCAAAGACTCAAGCACATCGTAACTACGTGATCTTGGCACATCCGCAATATCACTTAATTCTCCTGCAGTGGACACGCCGCGAGAAAGCAGTGCCGTCCATATCTTGACCTCATATAGATTCAGACAGAAATACCGGCGTAGCTTGCTCAAAAACTCCTCTTTGATGATCATTGTTGTAACTCCCCCTCTTTTTTGCCGCTCTTGTGACGCTCCTTAATTGTCACTAGAACAGTGAATAACTACCGAGTACTACTTTATATATGTTACTAATTTTTACGATTCATTCAAAGTGAAGATTCTCTGTCACTGCCCTGTGGATTATTTCTATCATCGCTCCATGGTATTGACAATTTTTATTAAGACTACATGTTTTTCTGTGCTTGCCGATGATGAAGTGAACACCATCTGAGGGAAACCTATGATGAACGGAAGTAACTACTGAGGCTCTTTTTGAAAATGGAAACAAGAAACTACTCACTCCTTCTCCCGGCCTGCTGGATGCTCTTGTTTTGGGCTATCGTTTGCAATATGCTTCTCTATACAGTAGTACTCAACCCCCAATACATCCAGGCGCTCTCTCCTGATCAGAGTGGAGCTGCCGCTGATATCATTGAATATCTAGACGGAGAGGATGTGACATTGCCCGTAGAAATGAGCACCAGAGAATCATTGCATATGCAGGATGTGCGTCGCATATTCTCCAGTATAAGGAGCGCTCTGCTACAGTCTATACTTGCCATCAGCATCATCACACTCCTGCTCACAGTTCATGCATATGCAAAATCATACAACATAATCCGCCACCTTCGTCTTGCATTGCGGTGGGCAGCTATCGCCGGTGGATCGGCCACTACCCTTCTTCTGCTTAGTGTCGTGGTGTTTCCGGTTAGCCTCAATCTTTTCCACTACTTGGCATTCGATAACGAGCTGTGGATGCTGCCACCGGAAAGCTACAGCCTTTTACTCTTTCCGCGAACCTTCTTTCTTCTTACTCTATTGTCAGTACTTTTATATATCGGTATCTTTTCGCTGCTCATGCATCTACTGGTGCGGGATTATCGATGCGCATACATATCGAGAAAGATGAATCGTCACGAACATTACAGTTCGAAGGCAGAGTGATTGACTTGCTTGCACACCTGAACCTTAATCCTGAAGAAGTGCTGGTGATCCGCAAAGAATGTGTCCTCTCTGATATCGACACAGTATCGAATTCGGACATAATCACTATTCTGTCGGTGGTGTCCGGCGGATGAGATGTTCCTGCGGATTCCCGGCTGTCTATGAAGGGATATGCAAGATGCATTTCCTGGAACATGTCTGCACTACTGTAGAGAACACTATCAAAAAATATTCTCTCTTCACAAAAGGGGATAGGATACTGGTCGCAATCAGCGGGGGCAAAGACAGCCAAGTATTGCTGGCAATCTTGCATCGACTGGGGTATGACCCAGATGCTCTTCTTGTGGACGAGGGCATCTGCGGTTACCGAGAGCATACTGTGAAGGATACAAAGGAATTATGTGCCACCCTTAGCATCCCTTTACGTATCGTGACCTTTCAGGAAGAGATGGGAGATTCCCTCGATTCCATACTGAAAAAAAGAAGAAAGCGGAATCCCTGCACAATCTGCGGAGCCTATCGCCGGACATTGCTGAATCGGTACGCAGAAGGATACGATGTCATCGCCACCGGTCACAATCTTGATGACGAAGCACAGGTAATCCTGATGAATATCCTCTCACACAACATAAAGATGCTGCCACGTATCGGTCCACGCAGCGGTACACAGATGCACGTGGGATTCGTGCCACGTGTCAAGCCATTATACCATCTGACTGAAAAAGAGATACGTCTCTTTGCCTACCTGAACAAGCTGCATATCTCTCCGAAGGAATGTCCCTATGTGCCTGAGTCTTTCCGAGGATATATCCGTACTTGGCTCAATTCCTTCGAACACCAGCACCCTGGCGCCAAGAAAAACATTGTAGATTGGTATCTGAGCCATGCAGCAGAATTCGAGAAGCGGTTTGCACATGAGACAGGCATCAGAATATGTCGGCGATGTGGACAACCAAGCAGCAACCTTTTCTGCAAAACATGCTCTCTCCAACAACACTGACTTATTTGAATGCTCTCTGGGCCATCTCATAAGGGATTGCCCTTGCATCTCCAGGTTTTATATTGAGAAGACGCAGCTTCCCTATCGCTATCCTTTTGAGCCTGATGACCCGGAATCCAGCATGCTTGAAAATTCTCTTTACCACTTTGTTCCAGCCCACGTCCACCGTGATATCTACGCATTTCTTGGACACAGGACGTATCTGCACCGGTTTGACTTTTCCTTCCTTAAGAGGGATCTTTTGCGACAGCATCTCTTTGTGGGAAGGACCGAACGGTTGGTCCAGCCAGACACGATAGGTCTTGGAAGTGTGCTTTGATGGATGCATCACCTGGTTGGCGAAATCTCCATCATTTGTCAGTAGAAGCAATCCTTCGGCGTCCTTATCCAGCCGTCCTACAGGGAAGATACCTGTTGCACGGGCATCCGGAGGGATGAGTTGCATGATTGTCCGGGTATGATGCGGATCACTCATCGTGGTCACGTATCCTGTCGGCTTGTTGAATAAGAGGTAGGTGCGCGGCGGCATGGGAGGAATTGCCCTGTTGTTGACCGTGATATGATCCTTTTCCGGGTCTGCAGATTCTCCAAGTTTGGCGATCCTGCCGTTGACACGTACTTTGTTGCGTGCAATCATGTCCTCGCATTTACGTCGTGCGCCAAGACCGGCTGCTGCAAGGATCTTCTGGATACGTTGAGTTGCCATGCAACCTACAATCCGCATGGGCCTTAAAAATCTATTGATGACAACTCCGGATTCACACAAGTAGCGGTGCGGTATGTATCTGAAGAATGTTTTCCAATGAGTGGACGTCCCTAACAGAAAAGTTCTTAAAGGACTTTATCAAGAGTTTTTATCCATGGGGGATTACCGACAGCTACTGGGACAGGTGCATGAACACATTGATCAGGGATTACGTCTTGGTGATAACCTGACTATCCCGAAGAATACTAAGCGCATCGTTTTCTGCGGCATGGGAGGAAGTGGTATTGCAGGAAATATCCTTGCAACTTTTCTAGAATTCTACGAAATAGAAGTGGTCGTGAATAAGACAGCCGATCTTCCCAAACATCTTGTCAACTCGAATACCGTAGTTGTCATCTGCAGCTACTCCGGCAATACCGCTGAGACGCTTTCCTGTTATCGCTCTGCTGTCAAGGGGAATTACCGTGTCCTGGTCATTTCATCAGGAGGTACTTTACTTGCATCTGCGCAACGGCAAAAACTGCAGCATATCATAATACCCGGAGGATACCTGCCGCGTCAGGCCTTTATGTTCCAGTTCTTCTCTGTACTTCAAGTACTGATTAATTCTGAACTGATTCCTGTGCAGACTACTGCAATCAACGAATTCAAACGGTATCTCGACGACTATCCCTTCGCGCGTCGCTCGAATGCGATCGCAAAGACTATCGACAACACATTTCCGGTGATCTACACATCTCCTGCCCTTGAACATGCAGGTACCCGATGGAAGACACAGGTGAACGAGAATGCGAAGACCTTATGCTTCACTGACGTATTCACGGAAGTCAATCACAATGGTATTGAAGGGTTTGATAATCAGGTCAAGGGCATCTCACTGTTCATCCTAAAGCTTGAACGGGAAAAGAAGCTAATCGAGAAACAGATCGACGCATTCTCACAGTTGGTACGCAGTCAGGTGGAAAATATGAAGGTCTACGATATTCCTGGGCGCAGCATGCTCACATCTTTGCTTATCGCAATACATCTGGGAGACTGGGTTTCTTATCAGCTGGCTGAGATGAAAGGCGTGGATGCGGATCCTGTGGCTATGATACAGCAACTCAAGAGCCAACTGTAGCAATCTTCTTAAATCACCCTACACGTCAATCCTCCATGATCATAGGAGTGGATATCGGCGGCACGACTATCAAAGCTGCTTTGATTCAGGATAGGTGCATCAGAAAGCTGGCTGAGTATCCGACTAGCACGGAATCCAGACAACATTTTCTAGAGACACTCTACAAAAGTATCCATGATGTTTCAGAAAAACCAGTCAAAGCCATTGGAGTGGGGTGCCCGGGACCAGGCGACTACCGGAATGGCGTCATCCTTCGCCCCCCTAATTTGCCACTACATAATTTCAATCTGAAAAAAGCTATTGAACAGGAATTCCACATTCCCACCATCATCGCCAATGATGCGAACTGCTTCACTCTTGCGCAGACACAAGTCATTAACGACTCCTGTATCGTGGGAGTGACCCTTGGAACGGGATTCGGGATAGGCATCGTGATCAACGGAGTTATCCATTCAGGTCGCGCAAGCGCATCTGAAATCAGCCAACTACCATGGCGATCAAGCGTATTGCGCACCCAGGTCACTGAAGATGTCATCAGCGCCGGAGGTCTCCTGCGTATCGCACGAAGAAACGGACTAAAATGCACGACTGCTAAACATGTCTATCTCGAAGCGCGCAAGAATAATAAGAAAGCGCTTTCCACATTTGTCTCCTTCGGTCAGGAGTTGGGGAAGATCCTTTCCATACCTCATGCATTGCTCGATGCAGATACGTTTGTTCTCGGGGGCGATATCAGCGGAGCCTGGAAGTATTTTGCGCCAGCTCTCAAGAAGGGCATGAGCGACCACAGCCCTTTCAGGCTGCCTCGGATTGTAAAGAGTAGCGTGAAACATGCTGGTATCATTGGCGCAAGCATGCTGGTGGAATGATTTTTCTTCGAATACTCACAAAGAAGAGACCCTCGGCGAAACATAACATTTATATAGTACCAGCGGCTCTTTTGTTACTGTCCAAAAGTTGCGTATAGTGCTTTGGTAGGGCAGGAATTTATATTTGTATAGATATGAACAGAGAGGGATATTAATGGCTGAAGATGATAAAAAATTCTCCAAACAACTAGTCGGAAAGACTATTGTATCCAAGACAGGCAAGAAATTCGGAGAAGTGGGGGACCTTATTTTCGAGACACGCAGCGGCGAGCTGATCCACATGATTGTGACTAATCCGACAATCTATACGGAGAAGCTAGAGTTGGAGCGGGACAAACAAGGAAATATTCTCATCCCTTTCTCGGCTGTGATCGCTATCGGCGACTTCATGGTCATTGCTGAAGAGGACATCATTTAACCTCTTCTGATCTTTTCTTATAATTTTATAAATCAGTACATATTGGCAGCCCCATGGAACACAGTATCTGGATAGAGAAATATCGTCCCAAGACATTTGATGAGATCAAGGGACAGGATAAGATTATCGCCCGTATCCGTGCTTTCGTGAAAAGCGGAAATATGCCACATCTCCTATTCTCAGGACCTGCTGGCATAGGAAAAACCACCACGGCGCTGGTGATTGCCCGCGAACTCTATGGGGATGAATGGCAGAATAATTTTTTGGAACTCAATGCCTCAGATGAGAGAGGTATTGATGTGGTGAGGGTCAAAGTCAAGGATTTTGCGCGTACCCGCGCTATCGGCGATGTTCCCTTTAAGGTCATTTATTTGGACGAATGCGATGCTCTGACGCGTGATGCACAGCAGGCCTTGCGTCGCACTATGGAGAATTATACGCAGACGACACGTTTTATCCTGTCATGCAATTACTCCTCCAAGATCATCGATCCTATCCAGAGCCGCTGCACTGTGTTCCGGTTCCAGCCTCTGGCAAAAGAGGATGTATACGAGATCATCGAACGTGTAGCTGCACGTGAATCACTCACTGTCACAGATAGCGCCAAAGACGCCATCTACCATGTCAGTGGTGGGGATTGCCGACGCGCTGAAAACATTTTGCAGTCATGCGCAAGCATACAGAAAGATATTGATGAAGAGCTCATCTACTCCCTCTCCTCTGCCGCAAAACCTACAGAAATCCGTGAGATTCTGGCATTGGCTCTGAAAAAGGATTTCCATGGTGCGCGAAAACTGCTGCTGGACACCATGCTCAAGCACGGCCTGTCCGGCATAGATATCATCAAACAGATCCAACCGGAAGTCTGGAAACTGGATGTTCCTGATAGGGTAAAGATACGACTTGTCGACCGTTGCGGTGAAGTCGAATTCCGTATGACTGAAGGCAGCGACGAGTATGTGCAACTGGAAGCCCTTCTTGCGTATTTTATGCTGGCAAGCAACTGACCCATTCAAGGTGGACGATATCAAACACTACGCGTGCGTTTCCCGTCGTTCTGGAAAGCATCTCACCTTCAAGCGTATAGTCATAATAATCTACAAATGTTCCGGCCGATGAGATCGAAACAGTACCGCAATTTCTACCACATCATGAATCCTGCGCTGTTCGTGTGAATGGAAACCAATACAGTCCACTATGGCGTTCATCTGATACTGGAGACAGACAACCTTTTACGTTGCCGCGGTGTGTTATAGACAAGCGTATCGACGAAGGCCTCTATAGAAATGGCATTGATACTGTTGCATGAATTCCTGCATCTGTGACGGCAGCACGACGCAGCAGTGCTCAATAGGTCTCTATCATACAAAAAAAATGAAATAATAAAAAAATCCGATTCAGTCGCGGCTCACGTCACGGATAATAACATCTTCCTCAATGAACTGCGAATACCTGTATCGCAGACGCATATTCATCCGGGTCTCAAAATCATTATCAATACCAGCCGTGTCGAAGGAGCATGCGATAGTCCTGTCCGCACCGTCAAAAAGCTTGATATACCCGCTATTGCCGCCACTTAAGCCGTTACACTGGGCCGGGATACGTCCATTTATGATCGGATCAACCTCCATATACACCACATACCTGTCAGGATTATTGCGACGATCATCACAATCAGTACTTTCCTTGTAGAAACTATCAGATTGCGCTCCTACGCTACCGAGTGTGATCTGGACAATGATACCCTCCTTGCTCTTTGGCGATTCAGTGATTGATTTTATCTGGATCGGAGCACCTGAGTTTTCTACCGGCTTGTTGCCAGCTACCCTACAAACCTCATTCTCACGAACTGAATCCACTGTCTCCTGCTTGATACACAGAGTAGTAGTCGCTTCCGTCTCGTAATTATAGCAAGCCCGTGCACGAATAATGGAGGTTAACGTCCCTGCGATGTCTGCCTGATAATTGAATTCTCCAAAATCCACCACGTCGCTGAACCCATCGATAATGAATCCCCCAACGCCTTTTTTGGCACCTTCAATGTCCGGGATATCCTCCCGCAGATCGCCACTGGCAATCCCGAACTCATCGGCACTGATACCCTCCAGCTCGATGTACCCGTCATTTGCATCTATATCGTACTCCCCGACGTTTTCCACCTTCACATTGACCGAGAACGGGAACTGACCATCATCGAATACTTCATCGGGAGGGGCTGCCTCTATGAACGACAGCACGAGTGCAGTATCTCCTCCGACAAAAGGAGTCGTATCGGGACCTACTTCCTGCGAAGAATCGCAACCCGCAACAGCCAGTATACAGATGAGAATGATTATCGAGAACACTCTACGCATGTTTTCCACCATAGTTTCTTTTTCTTGTCCAATTGTATATAAATGTTTTTACTGCCTGGAAGTACCCTCAGGGCTGTACTATTTTGACTGTCTCCTGCAGATCATTCCTGTAACCATAACCGAGCTCCACGTTGAGCACCGTCTTGTACGCACCTTGATCGATATTGACACAGTTCTCACAGATGCAAGTCACCAACGCACTGCCTCCACGAGTGAAACGCACAGGATTCTGCGGATCACAGCGCAACAGCTTGCCTGAAAACTCCACTTTACGCACAGTGAAGGTATCAATATCCACTCTATCCAGATCGTACGCACATGCTTCAGGTGTGAGATGGTTACTATACACCAATCCATCACCTACATTCGAGATAGTCAACATGAAACGTATATCATTACGACTGACCTTCTGCTGTATGCTGGTCACCGCCACTGGATGGCCTTGGGCTCCTGCAGCCGCAGTACCTCCCTGGCACACCTTACTACCTATACGCCGGTTTGCCGGATCGGGATCGACACACACTTCGTAGGATCCTCGTGTAACATACGGGTAGCAAGCCACTATATTCAGGGTCTGTGTCAGAATATCTTTATGTCGCGGCGCACGCACAGATGGCACCGAAATTTCGTATACCTGTGTAAGCTCTCCGGTCGGATCGAATTCATCCTTGCCTTCGATGTTGAGTACTGGAGTCGGATCGATGTAGAGTCCTGGCAGATATTTCGGATCATAACCCTTGATATAGATAGCTCCTCCGGTCACATCATATGTTCCCCGATTCCGCACCTCCAGCAATAGACTCAGATCATCACCATCATAAACTTCGTAAGGATTGTGGATCACCTGGAACTCCAGCGCCTGGTCTCCTGTCCTATAGGTGGCAATCCCCGAATCCGCAGGGCCAGCAGCACATGAGGCAATGGACAAACAAGCGAAACACAACAAGATAAGTTTTCCGAGATTCAATAGATCCGCCATATCCAGTGAGACTGGCGCCTGGAATGTATTTAAAGCTTTCTACGTCATCATCTAGGGGTGCTGCCTGCCCTCCTATGCAGATCCATCCGATACTTTCTTTGCTCCTCAGCATACTTTTCTACCCACGGGAAAGGTTTTTAAAGAGCATTGGCGCAAAAATTGATATGGCAAAAGCTGGAGAATCCGCAAGCAGGAAGCGATCCAGAAAAACTTCCAAGACAGACCAGCTTCTTGCGAATCAGAAGAAGATCCTTGCCAAGCTTGAGATTCTGGATGAGCTGAGCGCAGAAGTCGAAGAAGAACTTGAACAGGAAAATATCATCCGCGCTGGCGAAGCACTTGAAGCAGAACAGATCCGCAAGATCGAGACGTTGGAGCGGAAGCTTCAGAAAGAGATAGAGAACAAGCCCTTGCAAAAGATTACTTACCGAGATTTCTCCAAAAGCGCTATCGGCGCTCTCTTCGGTATCCTCGGGCATTTCGCCTTCTTCTATGGCATAGAGATAGCCAGCACGATCAGTGTTTTCCGTGCAACAATGCTCTATATATTCGCTTTCCTGATCGGTGCCATCTTCCTGTATCTTACAGGATATCGCTCATTCAAGACTAAGGTGGCGATACGTATGGCCCCTATCCGTCTATTGATCATCTATTTCACGTCGCTTGCCATCATCATATTCGTACTCTTCCTCTACGATTTCAAGCATATTACAGGCTCGCCACTGGCGCTGTACAAGTCGGTAGCGACAATCAGCATCCTTGCGGTACTTGGTGCTGCAACTGCTGATCTAATAGGAAAAGAACCATGAGGGTAACCAATGAGCACAAAAGACATTCTTGTAGGAGTACAGAAGATTCTTGATACCATCGAAAAACAGATCGATATGCTGGAAACCTATATCAAGATGCGCGAGATGGAACTTGCAGAAGAAACTGAAAAACTTGTGCTTAGCACGCTTGATGAGACCTGCACAATCCTGGGATATATCCGGCATCCCGAATACATGAAGATATTGGTCACCAAGGAAATCACTATCCTGGAAAAGATCGAACGGATTATACAGGATATGATCTCGCACCCAAATCACATTGCTTCGGATGACGAAATTCTCAAACTGCTGGAAAACTTTCTGCAGCGCATTGAATCTATGGAACTTAAACTGCTCCGCTCAAAACACAAGAAAGAAGCCGCATGATCATCCGAACATGCGCATGTAGTCATCGCCTTCCAGTTCCTCTTCCTGTCTTACTTTCTGGATCGCGCTGACAAAGTTTTTCTTGGAGACGGTGCCCTTATTATCGCGGATAGCGAAATACCCTGCTTCCGTACAGACCGCCTTGATCTCTGCGCCGCTGAATCCGTCCAGATTCTTGGCAATCTCTGCGACATCAACATTCTTACCAAGAGACATCTTGCGAGTATGGATCTTGAATATCTGCTCAATACCTTCTTGGCTTGGAATAGGCACCTCAATAAGACGATCCAGACGCCCCGGCCGTACGATTGCCGGATCAAGAATATCCTTACGATTCGTGCAACCGATAATCTTGATATTGCCCAGCGGCTTGAACCCGTCAATCTCAGCTAGAAACTGCATAAAGGTCCTCTGCACCTCTCGCTCTCCGGAGGTACCAAGCTCGATCCTATTGGCGCACAGGGCATCCAGCTCATCGATAAAAATGATAGAAGGTGCCTTACGTCGGGCAAGCTCGAAAATCTCCTTGATGAGCTTTGCACCTTCACCAATGAATTTCTGCACAAGCTCGCTAGCAACAATTTCAATGAACGTTGACTGCGTGGATGCTGCAACCGCCTTTGCCATTATAGTCTTTCCTGTTCCAGGAGGACCATATAGCAGGATGCCTTTTGGCGGATCGATCCCTATCTTACTGAAGAGAGCGGGCTTCTTGAGTGGTAGTTCAATAACCTCCTTGACTTCCTCAATCTGGCGATCGAGACCTCCCACATCTTTCCATTTGGTCTGGGGTTTTTCTAGGATGACAAACTTCTCTACGTCAAACTTCTTGGAGACATCCATACGACGGATCACAGTCAGATTCTTCTGCTCACAAAGCACAGTATCTCCTGCCTGCAACTTCTTGCAGGAACTGCTCACGTTGACATAGAACTGATTCCCGTTAGGTACTTTGATAATCGCATTCTTGTTCTCATTCTGCACTTCCATGACTTCACAGATCATAAGTGAAGGCTGCTGTATCCGCATCAACTCATTCTGCAATTGGCTGATCGTCTCACGCAGCAGTTTATTCTCTGCTTCCAACTGATTTGTCTCTGCAGTATATGAATAGACCACATTATCTTCCTGTGTCTCTATCTGGCTCTCATCCCTCTCTACCATGTGTTGCAGAAAGCTCTTCTGGCTATATAAAAGTTACGGTATGCCAGTGAATAATATGCGCGCTCACCACAGTCTGGATGCTGAGTGCGGCAGCTATACATCCTGATACTTCATCATTTTGCCGCAATATCGGTTCATTCGTACCTCAATGCCTCAACTGGGTTCTCGCGTGCGGCCTGTATAGCCGGGATTACTCCTGATATGGCTCCTACCAATGTGGCAAAAAAGATACAACCAGCAAAAAGGATCCATGAATAGTGTGGACTGAGGAATCCCCATCCCAGGGTATCCAGAAGGTCTGCACCTGCAGAGGCTATCAACCATCCCAACAGCACTCCAATAATTCCCGCAAGCAGTCCTATTATGCTGGACTCTATAATGAATATATTGCGTATAGTCGAATTACGTGCCCCGATACTCTTCATTACACCTATCTCGCGCGTCCGTTCCAATACAGATGTCACCATGGTATTGGCTGTATTTATCGCTGAGACGATGACGGATATGAATGCGATCATCACGATGAAACCGATCACTATATCAAGGCTGGTGCGGAACTGGTCGATCAACTCCTGGAATGTCTGCACAAAAAAATCCTCCTTGCCTTCTTCAAGATCGCGCACATCGCGCAATTCTTCTTCAACACGCGCGCTTACCTGAGCCAGATCATCCTCATCAGTCACCCTTGCCACGATCATGCCGTACCCCGGATTCTCGTACAGGTCGGTAAAATCATCCTCTGGTATGTAGATATTCGCATCATCGCTCGGATTCCCCACGCTTTCATAGAACCCAATAATCTTGAATTTCGCTCCCTGGACAAGCACTTTCTGCCCGACCTCTAGTGGGTCACTAAAGATGACATCTGCCTTCAGATAACTATTTCCCAACACGACCTTCTTATTATCTCCTTTGCGCAACTGGCGCCCTTGCTCGATATCTATAGTGAAAAATTCACGTATAAGACGCGCTTGTTGGCTGTCTTCAGGAACCCCCACGAGATATCCATACCGTTTCTGATCATCGCTCTCTATCTCCGCAGCCTGGAAATACATACCTGCAGCTTCGGATACCCCCCGTGTCCGCTGTACCTCACGCAAGTCTTTGTCTTCAAGCTTGAAGGAGCTTCCCAGCCCGGGGGCGCCTATGCTGCGTGGCTGGACAATGAGCTTGTCAGTACCTGACTCTGCTCCCAGTTCGTTGATATAATCATATAATCCCCATCCGAAACTGATGAAGATGAAAATAGTTGCAATCCCCATAAAGATACTTATGGCAGTAAGAAGGGTGCGGGATTTACGCTCCCGCAGATTCCGCAGGGAATATCTGATCTGCTGATCAAGCATCATCCTTCAAGTGCCTCCACGGGATTCTGCCATGCTGCTTTCAGAGCGGGCGCTACCCCTGAGATTGCGCCGATGAGGAAACTGCCCGCCAAGGTGATCCCTATGAAAAGGAAGTCGATTTCAGGAGAAGCAGAAGACCCTATCCAATTATTTATGCCAGTAGTCCCAACATAGGCTACTATAGAGCCGATCGTGGTGCCGATGATACCTCCTAGAAGCCCCATCAGACCGCTCTCTATGAAAAAAAGGAAGAATATGTCGCCGTTACGGGCTCCTATCGACTTCATGATACCGATCTGTCGCCTTCTCTCAAGGACGCTGGTCAGCATGGTATTTACTATCCCTATACTGCCAACCAGGATAGATATTCCGGCAATTATCCCCACAAACACCTGGATGCCTGTCAGAATGTTATTGACTGTGCTCAAGGATGCATCTGGGGTGCTCACCGTGAAATCTTCCTGCCCCTTCTTCACATCACGTCGGTCGCGCATCAGCTTCTCGATGTCCTGCTGGGCTTCATCCATGAGATCCTTGTCTTTGACTTTTACTGCAATGAGATCTACCTTCTCATCATTATCTGAAAGTTCCCGAAAGACATCTTCATTAAGGAGAATGATATTATCAAAAATGAAACTTCCCTGCTTGGCAGCAAGTCCCACCACTTTGAATTTTTCATTGTCGATAATGACTTTCTTACCAATGTCAACAGGCTCACCTAGTCCCGCATTATCAGCGAAAAAATTATACCCGAGCACAACTTTGTTATTGTCGCCATCTTTGAGCAGCCTCCCTTTTTCAAGTTCCAGATTAACTGAATCATATACAAAATCGCGCTTACGTCCATCCGGTATACTTGTCGCCACCCCGAAATTGACCCGATCATTGTACTCTAATTTGAACTGCGAAATCAGGCGTCCCGCTGTCACCTCCACGGTACTCAACCGTTCTATGGCTTCCACATCATCATCAACCAAAGGACGGGATACTCCAGTACCTGGAGGTCCACTGCCAGCTACACCGCTTGCCTGGACGGTAATGAGCTGCGTGCTGCTTATGCCGAACTGCGAGGTGATTGCTGTGCGCAGTCCCTGTCCGAGCCCCACCAAACTCACAAGGGCCGCCACCCCGATAAATATCCCTATCAGAGTCAACCAACTGCGCACGCGCTTCTCACGCATGTTGCCGACAGCTATCCTGAGATAGTCACGCATCATCGCAGATCTTCCTCATTCCTACTCCTGCTGATTACTGCTTTTCTTCCGCTTTCGCCAGTAGATGAAAGCTGCGATCAGGACTACTGCAACTACAGCATACAAGACAGGGTTTGAGCCTTCTTGTTGCGGAGCCACAAGCTCCTGATCACGTAGAGGGACAATCAGGTCGAACGACTGCTCGTACTCGTTGTTGTTGGCATCCTGATATGTGATTTTGAACGGCAACTGCAACTGGTCCTGCGCAGTATCCTGATTGACAATCTGCAAATCGATCGTCTCGAAGTCGTCGCTATCCAGATTTCCTATGTAATTTTCTTCAGATGACCGAAGAAGAATGCCTTCTGGTGCCTGAACAAACACATCCAAGAATTTGACATCCACGATGCCTTTGTTGATTATCTTGATGGGCAATGTCCCTTGCGAGAATCTCTTATATAATTCATGCTCCTCGACAACTACTGAAATATCAGGTTCCTTTCCCACTTTCAGGCCTAATACATCATTGCTCACATACTCATTATTGAGCTCATCCTGGAACGTGATTGTCACGGGGATCTTGTACACTCCTGCGGTGGCTGATGGGTAGGGCACGATACGGTACGTGAATGTAGCAGTCTCTCCTTTGAGCAGGAGGGGAATCTTCTTCTCCGTGGCT
The DNA here is from genome assembly GCA_964565095.1 of uncultured Methanosarcinales archaeon. Taxonomy (GTDB): domain Archaea; phylum Nanobdellota; class Nanobdellia; order Woesearchaeales; family DATGWN01; genus CAZMDB01. The sequence continues at coordinate 18,756 of CAZMDB010000009.1, forward strand.
GATCCGAAAGGCGCAATCGGTAATGTATCGCTCGAAAGATCTATCTTGAACGAAATATCCCTAAGATTTGTCTTTGCCAGATTTGCTACACGCACTGATACAAGCCCCTCCTTTCCGGGCTCCACCTGGTCCGGTTGGACCGTCACTTCCTGGATGCTAAGGCTCGCATCCGCTGCTCGCACACGGATGGTGTCGGTACGTTCGAGCTGACGCCGCCTTCCCTCTGCAGTATATGAGTATGCGACTCTCAGTTCGTTGTCTCCATCAATTGCATTGGGATCCACACGAACGCGGAACTCCACGATAATACCCTGTTCCTCGAATTGGAGTTTGCCAATACTACCTATCTCTTTTACCGCATCATCGGTATTATCGATACTAAATGGGAACTGGTCCTCAATCTGTATCGTGAAATTGGAGACTGGCGCATTTCCCACATTCAGGATCTGATATTTCACATCCACATATCTTCCGGCGCTGACGGGATCCGGCATCTGATTGAGCAAAGATACCCGGATATCCGCACCGGCCGCCTCTCGTCCCTCTACTGCTATAGTGTGTGCAGCTATCAGTATGAGCATCAAAAAGATACTCCTCCATCGTTTTTTATGAGTCATTTTCATCTCCTCTTTGATCATTTACGCGCTTTGTATTTGTTTCCCTTCCTCGTCTCTACTATCTTACCATCTTTCAAGAATTCTATGCGCTGTCCATAGTGAGCCAATTTATCATCATGGGTAACCATAATTATGGTGCGTCCTTCGTGATTGAGCTTTGTCAAGAATTCCATGACTATCTTGCCAGTCTTTGAATCAAGGTTTCCTGTAGGTTCATCTGCAAGTATCACATCGGGATCCATCGCAAGACTGCGCGCTATAGCCACACGCTGCTGTTGCCCCCCTGATAATTCATTGGGCTTATGATGCAACCTATCCCCCAGCTCTACCAGCTCCAGTAGCTCTTTTGCCCTAGAATGCCGGCGAGATGGGGGAATGCTCTGGAATGCCATGGGAAGCATCACATTCTCCAGTGTCGACATAGTGGGAATGAGATTGAATTTCTGGAATATGAAGCCTATTTTGCGTCCCCGTATCTGCGCGAGATCTGATTCGTGCAGGGTCGCGATATCCGTTCCGGCAAGACGGACCCTACCTTTTGTGGGAACGTCGAGGCACCCGATTATATTCATAGCCGTACTCTTTCCAGACCCGGATGGTCCTTGTATCGAGACAAATTCGCCCTCTCGGATGACCAGATCCAGTCCCCGCAAGGCCTTGACCTCCACATCTCCCATGCGATATATCTTCCAGACATCTTCTACTTCGATAATCGGTTTACCTCTCTTTGTCGTTTTGGATTCTGCCATCACATCTCCTCTTGATCCATCTTATCAAGCGTCTTGAGCATCTCCTGGATGAACCTTTCATACCTGAGCATCTCCTGAAGATATCTCTTGAGTAACTGGATTTTTTGTTCCTGGTCCGCCCTCTCTTCTGCAGCAGCAATCAAGACTGGCAGCTCCTTTTTTGCTGTCTCAATCATCACTTCCTGGCTTTGCAGCAGCTGTTCACGCAGGATCTTGCTAATATCCTTTTCCATGTAGAGGTATAACTTGCGACTCCCTGGCTGCGTAGTACGCTTGAGCAATCCCATCGACTGCATCATCTTGGCCTTGTTACTTATGGACGCAAGACTATAGCCGCTCTTTTCAGCAATCTGCTCCATAGGGATTGGATCCGGCTCAAGATACAGAAGTGCAAGTATCGTCGACATCACGTTGTCTACTCCCATCCTGCCTGCTATAGATGACTGAAATTCGAGAAATCCCGATTCTATGCTATCCATGTTCTTACCTTTCAGTATTTTCTAAAAGTGATTAAAATACATTGAGCTTAGCTTTATAACTGTTATGTATCCGTCCTCTGTATTCCTCCTTCCTATGAACCGATGCATTTATATGGCCCGAAAAATAGGTGTGCTGCATGCATGTCCGGCACGAAAACATCCTGCTTGTGGGTACCAGCCACATTGCGGAACAGTCACTCGAAGAGATCGACTCATTATTCAATAAGCATAATGTCGCTGTGGTGGCTGTCGAGCTCGATCAGCAGCGCCTCACGCAACTGATGCATGGAGACCAGGGTGAATCAAAGAAATATCCATTCTTTCGTCTGGTCCGTGAACTGGGATTTGGTGCGGCCATTTTTGCCAACCTTGCATCGTGGGTCCAGCAGAAAGTCGGAAAGATAGTAGGCCTCTCCCCTGGCAGTGATATGAAGCACGCAGTTGAACTGGCGCGTTCAAAGCAGGTTCCTCTTGCCTGTATCGACCAAGATATCCGGGTGACACTACGCAAAATATCTCCTTCCATAAATCTCATTTTTTTCTGGAAGGCAGGCAAAGAAGCACTCACAGGGTTTCTCTTTCCGAAACGGATGGCCCGTCGGTATGGGATGGAAAAGATCAACTTGAAGAAAGTACCTCCTGAGCGGCTGATCGACAAGGCATTGCTTGCACTAAAAAAAAGCTACCCAGGCATATACGAAGTGCTTGTCCGTCAGCGGAATCATTACATGACAAGAAATCTTCGGCAGCTGCAAGAACAATATCCCGACAAAATAATCCTGGCTGTAGTCGGAGCAGGTTATCTCAAAGGAATCGCATCCTTACTCCAATCGTCATACATGGCTGCGGGTTGATTACTCTTCCACCCAGAACACCCTAAGGACATCGAGTATTCGGAGACCACACTCCAGATTGGCAATCAGATGGATGGATCGCAAAAAGAACGACACTGAGAGTTGTAAAGGACTTGCTTCTAGAGATACTTGAGAAAAAAATCTCGCAAGGATTCTCCTCGTCTGACTGCTTCTACACGCACATTCTCTTTGTCAAGAAGGGTTAGGACCCTATGCATAGCTTCAGAATCCTGAATGACACGCATCTCATTCTCACTTTCATTCAAGAACACCTCGCGCACTGATTTTATCTTCCTTATATGCCCCAAAATCCCTTTTTTTATCTGATCCACGCGGATATTAAGCACATGCTCTTTATCTTGCAGCGTCCTAATATGTTTATCAAGGACGAGATGTCCTTCATGTAGGATTCCCACATGCGTACAGATCCTTTCTATGACTGAGATATGGTGGGAACACAGGATGTAGGTTTTCCCCTTCTGATGCTCCAGTAAGAACCTTTCCACTTTTACTGCCATCTTTGGGTCAAGTCCTGTAATGGGCTCATCAAGCAGCACGATCTTTGGAGATCCCAAGAAGGCTTGTGCAATATTGACCAGTTTCCGCATCCCATTGGAATACTCCTTCAAATGCCTCTGCATTACTTGCTCCAGTCCGAAAGTGTGCAAGAGACTGACTGACTGCATGTGAGCTTCCTTCTTCGGCATCCCCTTGAGTATTCCTATATAGATCAGATAATCCAACGCAGTCCTCTCAGCAGGGAGGCGCGCGTCCTGCGGGACAAGCGCTATCTCTTTCTTGCGATGAGGTGGAAGTTTGTCAATGTGCATTCCGCCTATCATGACTGATCCATAGGTCGGGCGGGTCAGTTGTGCCAAGACGGACAAAAATGTAGTTTTACCAGCTCCATTGGATCCGAGTAATCCATAGATCGCATGCACCGGTATCTTTGTGCTCATGCTTTCGAGAGCGTAATTATTCCCAAAACGTTTTGTCAAACCTTCTATCTGTATACCTTTCATATCTGTTTCCTCTCGAATAGGATTATTGTGCCGGCACAGGTGGTAACCGCCACTGCTATCCAATAGATGATAGCAGGCACGGCAGCACTAAAGACACTCCGCGCATACCAGAATGGGCTGAACGACTGTAGAGATGGGAAGAACGCAGCAATCACCAGAAGTATTGTAACGAACACGCATACCTGCAGCGACTTTTCCGTCTTTGCAGTCAATGCTGATATCAGGCCATACATGAAGACCAGCGCAGCAGCAAATAAGACAAGAAGAAAGAAAAGATATACAGTCTCACGCAGATAGAATACGCGCAGCTGATAGTAAGTATACATTGATGCCAGCAATAACGAGATCAGCACCACCAGCACATGCAGAAACATAACAGCCCCCATCTTACCCAGAACATAGCTGCGGCGCTGGATATTGGTTACTACAAACACCACTGACCGCGTCTCCAGCTCCCCTGCGATGGCATTGTGCGTCAAGACTATTGCAAGCAACGGTAAAAGTCCGATAAGGACATAATAAGGCATCAGCAGAGTGATCGGCATCACCGGACGCAGCGCGAGGAAAAGGAACGCGATAAGCTGCACGAAGCCCGCACCGCGGATAGTGAAAAGCATCAACATGAACAGGAACACCAGGACCAGTAGCTTGCGTTTGGTCATGTTCCATCGGATATGATCAAGGCCGATTATCCATATCTCTTTGAGTGTATTGATTCTTATGCACCTACCAATTCTTCACATGTCTCCCGTAAGGCTGTCCTATACTGCGAACAACCTGAAAAATCATTTGTCTTCATTGCCTGATTCATCAGGCATCGGTCATGCCTCTGATCATCCGAGATGTATGAGCAGAAAGCGATATTATCTGTCTTCCTGGTTATCTGATAGAAGCATTCATCCTGGTACACTTTCTCTTCGAACTGCTCACATCTCTGCTTCGCATTCTTCTTGTCCGTGGCAGCCAATTGAGCGATCTCCAGGAGTTGGGTCTCGAAACTCTGCACTGACTCCTGCTCCTGCCTGAGGTATTCCTGGGTAGGATCCCCTTGAGATACCTGTTGCTGGTCATCATCCTCTTGGTGGTCGTTTCCTGTTTCCCACAGGTCACTGCCGGATGGATCCGCAGAGGGCTGCGTGAAGACATTGTCATCATCAGTATCACCTGGATCCTCCTCTCCGACTGCATCCGATACGCCCGAATGATTCTGCGGGGCATCCGTGCTCTGTCCATCAGTAGAGCCTGGGAGGGCCTCCTGGCCTGCATCGTCCCAGAAATCATTACCTGTGTCGTTCTGATCCTCATCTACTTCTGGATCGGTATCCTGGGTCTCCTCCAGTGTTTCATCGCGCATCTTTGTTCCTTCTGAGCCAGATGAGATAAGCACGATAGCAGTCGCCATCGCGATGATACAGAAAATTCCTACGCAAATAATTATGAAGGTGGATAGTGACAGATGGAAGCGCGCCAGCATCCCCTGGAAACTCTGGATATCTGCGTGCAGATCCAACGATTTCTTAGGCATCTGCATCCCTATCGACTGCAGATATTGCTCTATCTGTTGCTCATCATAGCCCATCTTTCTAAGTTGTTCAACATAAATCTCCGCGGTCGCTTGCGGAGTCTGTTGCACTTCCGGAGCTGGCGGATAGTAGCTCGAAGAATACTGCGTGTGCAGTGTCTGCACCGCCTGATCGATCATATGTGGGGCGTATCCCGACTGCACCAAATATGTTTTGACTTGCTCCAGCGAATACCCTGCCCTAAGCTGCTGGTCTATATATTGCAGAAGATCTGTAGCCATCCCAGTTGAATGCTCCGGATTTTGCTATATAAAGATTCCGTATCACTTCCAGATAACAATCAAAAAGAAAAAGAGAAGACAAACAAGAGTCATTGCACATACGGGGATTTTTCCTATCAAGCTACTGAACGACATACTGGTTCCTGCTCTGTGCCATTGTAAACCACGCGAGCGCATATAGCAGTGATATTCGCTGAAGAGGAGAGAGCATGTTTTCCCCTGAGAACCTCATCTTGTGCAACAGGCTGCTCTACTTCATCGTACCACGATCCATCCGCATCACGGAAGGATATGCGGACGACGGAATCATCCTTGCATGCTGTGACATTATAACTGTATCTATACAACGAATCCTCTTTAGTGACAGATAAGGACGTGACTTGCATGAATTGGGTCGCCTCACAAGATCCCTGAGATGTAACTTCGTTGGCGCCAGTGCTATCCGTACTGGTATTCTGGTTATCGCTGTTGTTTCCATCTCCGGCTTCACTGTCAGCAGGAGTCTGATTCACATCCGCTCCTGGAGCTCCCTGATCCTGCCCTCCACCATCCAACTGCGGATTAGGTGCAGGCTCATCTTCGTCATCGTCATCGTCATCGAAGCAGCATCCCGATATCGCAAAGATTCCCACGATAAGAAGTACTGCCATCATGATGGTCATGAATCGCTGTAATTGTGTCATAGTGCTTGACCTCCGTGCTTTTTGAGCGATACCGCTTTATAAAAGTTAGGAATATCCATCATCCTCCCATACTATGCGAGAACGCGGCAAGAGATAATCAGGCCTAACGAGATTTTGCAGGATAGCATATTGTTTCACTCCAAATATTTTTATAGTGGCATAGGCAGTCTTCTTTAAAAGGGGGTGTGGAGTGATACTAAAAAGAGGCCAGGTAGCTGTTTTTGTGCTTGTAGGTACGGTCTTTCTTGTTGCGTGCGGAATCGCACTATGGTACTATTCCAGCAGCCAATCTTCTTCTGAGCTCGATACAATGCATACTGGAGCGGCTTCACTTAAGCAGGCTGCGCGTCGATGTCTCAGAGAAACTGTGCGAGCCAATGCAGATGCCCTCGGACGCGGTGGGGGCAGATTATCCGGGGAGCGCAGTATCTTTTATGAGGGCATAAAATACACCTACCTATGCACTCAATCTACTGACCGTGGCTGTGTGTATGATGGAATCAGCCGGCATACAATGGAGGATGCAATGAAGCGCGTGATCCAAGATCAGTTCTTATCCTGCATCGATTTGTCACTTTGGACACAAGAGGGGTATGATGTCGAGGCAGGCCACTTTCAGGTAGAGGATATCTCTATCGGAACTTCGCGCATCAACGCAATGATCCGTTATCCTATAGAGTTACGTCGTGGCGGTCATGTGGAGCGTATGGATCTGATTGCTGTTGGAGTGGGTCACGCACTTGGGAATCTGCTCGCTCTTGCAAAGACTTTATTCAACCTGCAGGAAGAGAATGGATGGC